>NZ_JBFBLX010000002.1:0-222479 GCF_040702705.1 Micrococcus sp. NPDC078436
GGGCCTGACCCCGATGCAGTATCGGTGTCAGGCCCTCGGGGCCACGGCCCTGGCTACGCTGTAGAAACCAGTCCAACTTCCGGGGAGCAGTTCAGAGGGGCGCGGCGCCGTCGTCGTCCGGGTCTCGCACAGGCCGGGGCACCCCCGGGCTGCAGCGGTGCCGGCCTCGAGCCGGAGGGATCAGGCGCGCAGCGACCGGCCGAGACCGGCGGTGATCCGACCGGCCCAGAACGGCCCCTCGTAGAGGAACGCGGTGTAGCCCTGCACGAGCTGCGCCCCGGCGTCCAGGCGTTCGAGGACGTCGTCGGCGTCGGTCACACCGCCCACGCTGATGACCGCCGTCGCCGCGGGCAGGGCCGCGCGCAGGACCCGCAACACCTCGACGGAGCGCGCCGTGAGCGGGGCCCCGGAGAGGCCGCCCGCCCCGAGCGACTCCACGTGCGCCGCGTCCGCGGTGAGTCCGTCGCGCGTGATCGTGGTGTTGGTGGCGATCACGCCGTCGAGGCCCAGCCGGGCGGCCATGGCGGCCACCTCGCGCACGTCCTCGTCGGCGAGGTCCGGGGCGATCTTCACGGCGAGCGGCACGCGGCGCCCGGCGACGGCGCGGTCCGCCTCGTCCCGCACGGCGGCCAGCAGCGGCTCGAGCGCCGAGATCTCCTGCAGCTGCCGCAGGCCGGGTGTGTTGGGCGAGGAGACGTTCACCGCGAGGTAGTCCGCATGGGGGGCGAGCAGCCGCGTGGAGGCACGGTAGTCCTCGGCGGCGTCCTCGAGCGGCACCACCTTGGACTTGCCGATGTTCACGCCCAGGACGGGGCGCGCCTCGCCGAAGCGATGCTCCAGCGTGGCCCGCGTGCGCGCGAGGCGGGGCGCGACGGCGGCCGCGCCGTCGTTGTTGAACCCCATGCGGTTCACGAGCGCCCGGTCCTCGGGCAGGCGGAAGAGGCGGGGACGGGGATTGCCCGGCTGCGGCTGCGCCGTGATGGTGCCGACCTCGACGTGGCCGAAGCCGAGGTCCGCGAGGGCCGCCGTGCCGCGCCCCTCCTTGTCGAACCCGGCGGCGAGGCCGAAGGGCGTGGGGAACCGCAGCCCCATGACGGTGCGGGCGAGCAGCGGATCCGGCCGGAACGCGGAGCGGAGGGCGGCCGAGGCGCCGGTCCGCTCGGCGGCGCGGATCGCTTGGAAGCCGCGGTGGTGGGCGTCCTCCGCGTCCATGCCGGCGAACACGGCGCGGAAGAACCGCGGGTAGAGGCGCGGCGCGCGGGAGGTCAGGAGGGCGTCGATTCCGGTCTTCGGGTCGGGCAGCTGCATGCCGCCCATGATCGCACGGGCGGCTCCCCCCGGAGCGGCACCGACATCCCCGCCGGCCCCCCCTGCCTAGAGTGGAGCCATGTCCCCCGGCGACCCCGACTCCGCCCCTCCCACGTCGGACGACGTCGCCCTCCCCGCCGCCGGCCCGGACGCGACCCGCCCGGAAGCAGCCCTGCTCGAGGATGCCCCGGGCGGCGGATGGGTGCCGGACCTGATGGAGGGCTTCGAACGCCGGACCCTGGGGCTGGAGGTGGACGAACAAGGCCAGAACCTTGTCACAGTGGTCCGCCCGGGGGGCTCTCGGGGGGACGGGCGCCGCGCCGTCCTCGCCGTGCACGGCTGGAGCGACTACTTCTACAACGCCCCGCTGGCCCACGCGTTCGAGGAGGCCGGGTACGCCTTCCACGCGGTGGACCTGCGCCACTACGGCCGATCCCTGCGACCGGGGCAGACCCCCGGCTGGACGGATGACCTCGCCCGCTATGACGCCGACCTCGACGCCGCTCTCGCGGTGCTCGCCGAGGACCACCCGCTGCCGCCCGTGCTCCTGGCCCACTCCACGGGCGGGCTGATCGCCGCGCTCTGGGCGGACCGGCACCCCGGCCGGGCCGCCGCCCTCGTGCTCAACAGCCCGTGGCTCGAGATGCAGGGCAGCACGGGCGTGCGCCTCATGGCCAGGGCGGTGGTGGACCCCGTCTCGGCCCTGCAGCCGTACGCCATGCTCAAGCTCCCCCGAATAGACCACTACTGGCGCACTCTCTCGGACGCGGCGGACGGCGAGTGGGACCTGCATCCGCTCTGGCGGCCCCGGTGGGCCTTCGACGTGCCGGCGGCCTGGCTGGGCGCCGTCCTCGCCGGCCACCGGACGGTTGCCGCAGGGCTCGACGTCCGGGAGCCGGTCCTCGTGCACGTGGCCGGGCGGGGACATCGCGGCACGCGCTACGGGGAGGCCATGCGCTCGGCGGACATCGTGCTCAATCCGGTGAGCATGGCGCGCCGGGCCCTGCGGCTGGGCGACCGGGTCATGGTGCAGCGCCACCCGGACGCGCTGCACGACGTCTTCGCCTCCCCCGCTCCCGTCCGGCGGGCCGCCGCGGCGGAGACCCTGCGCTGGCTGTCGGCCTACGCGCCGCCGCGCGCGTGAGGCCCCGGGCTCAGCCCGCGCCGGGCGCGTCCACCGCACCGCCGTACCGCCGGTCGCGTCGGGCGTAGGCCTCGACGGCGTCCCACAGGGTGCGCCGGTCGACGTCGGGCCAGAGCACGTCCAGGAAGAGCAGCTCGGCGTAGGCCGACTGCCACAGGAGGTAGTTGGAGAGCCGCTGCTCCCCGGAGGTGCGCAGGAAGAGGTCCACGTCCGGGGTGACGTCGATCCCCCGCTCCCCCGCGCGGTAGGCCCGGTCGAGCCAGCGCGTGATGGTGTCCTCGCGGATGTCGCCGGGGCGCATCCGGCCAGCGGCGACCTCCTCGGCCAGGGCCTGGACGGCGTCGGTGATCTCCGCGCGTGAGCCGTAGTTGACGCACATGTGCAGCGTGGTGCCCGTGTTGTGCCGCGTGAGCTCCTCGGCCTCGCGCAGCTCCTTGATCACGGAGGTCCACAGCCGTGGCGCACGTCCGTTCCACCGGATCCGCACGTTCCATGAGTGCAGCGTGTCCCGCTGCCGACGCAGCACGTCCCGCGAGAACCCCATGAGGAAGCGCACCTCGTCCGGGGAGCGCTTCCAGTTCTCGGTGGAGAACGCATAGGCGGAGACGTGGCCGATCCCGAGGTCCACAGCCCCGGCGACGACGTCGAGCAACGCCGCCTCGCCGGCGCGGTGGCCATCGGTGCGCGGCAGGCCGCGCTGGTTGGCCCAGCGACCGTTGCCGTCCATCACGATCGCCACGTGGCGCGGGATGAAGCGCGGGTCGATCCGCGGGGCCGTGGCGCCCGACGGATGCGGCGGGGGCGTGAGGCAGGGGCTGGGCGAGACGGTCATGCGCTCCTCTCGGCTGGAGGCCGGGCGGGACGGGGCGGCGTCGGGCCTGTGATGCCCTGGTCCAGGACGGACAGGGAGACGAGCCGCCGCTCGGCGTGGTACTGCAGGTAAGCGGACACGATACCGGCCGCCTCCTGCTGCGCGGTCTCCCCCGCGGCGTCCACGACGTCCCAGTCCCCCTGCGCGAGCGCGCCGAGCAGGGCCAGCGTCTCCGGAGCCGGGTGGGTGGAGCCGGGAGGCCGGCAGTGCAGGCACACCGCCCCGCCGAGGCCGACGTTCACCGCGGCGTGGGGGCCGGGCCGGCCGCAGCGCGCGCACGCCGAGAACGACGGCGCCCAGCCGGCCTGGGCGAGGGACCGCAGCACGAACGAGTGGAGGATCATCCGCGGGGCGTGGGCCCGGCGTGCCAGCGCCGCCACGGCCCCGTGGAAGAGGCGGTACTGGGCCGCCCGCCCGACGTCGTCGACCGCGGCGATCCGCTGGACCGTCTCAGCGAGCGCGGCGGCGGCGGTGAAGGCGTCGTAGTCCGCGGCGAGCGCGCTGCCGTAGGGGTGGAGCAGCTGCGCCTGTGTGATCGTCTGCAGCTCGCCCCGGCCGCGCGCCATCTGGAGGGTGGAGTGCATGAAGGGCTCCACCACGGAGCCGAAGCGCGACGACGCCTTCCGCACGCCCTTGGCGACGGCGCGCACGATCCCGTGCTCGGGGGTGAGGGCCTCGACGATCCGGTCGGCCTCCCCCAGGTCCCGGGTGCGCAGCACGATGGCCTCGGTGCGATACGAGTTCGCCGCGAAGCCGCCGTGCCGCGCCCCCGAGGAGCGCCGGGTGGAGCCGGTCACCCGATCATCATGCCCGCATGGCGCGGTTGACCGCCGAGACGAGGGCCTTGAGGGAGGCCGTCGTCGTGTTGTGGTCCAGGCCGACGCCCCACAGGACGCGGTCGCCGACCGCCGCCTCGACGTACGCGGCGGCCATGGCGGAACCGCCTTCGGAGAGGGCGTGCTCGGTGTAGTCGAGCACCCGGACGTCCGTGCCGTCCTGGGCGAGGATGGCGAGGAAGGCGTCGATCGGGCCGTTGCCCGTGGCAGTGCGGGTCTCCACCCGGCCGTCGACGGCGAGCTCGACGGTCATGCGGAAGCCGCCGTCCTCGTCCGAGGCGGACTCCACGGAGCCGATCCGGTAGCGGCCCCAGCGGTCCGCGGCGTCCTCGGCGGGCAGGTACTCGTCCTGGAAGACCTTCCAGAGGTCGGCGCCCGAGACCTCGCCGCCCTGGGCGTCGGCGAGCTCCTGGATGACGTGGGAGAACTCGATCTGCGCCCGGCGCGGCAGGTCCAGCTTGTGCTCGGACTTGAGCAGGTAGGCCACGCCGCCCTTGCCGGACTGCGAGTTCACGCGGATCACGGCCTCGTAGGAGCGGCCGATGTCCCGCGGGTCGATCGGCAGGTACGGGACGCCCCACTCGAGCTCGTCCACGTGGGTCCCGGCCTCGGCGGCGCGGCGCTCCATGTCCTCGAAGCCCTTCTTGATGGCGTCCTGGTGGGAGCCGGAGAAGGCGGTGAACACGAGGTCGCCGCCCCAGGGGGCACGCTCGGGGACGGGGAGCTGGTTGCAGTACTCCACGGTGCGGCGGATGTGGTCCATGTCCGAGAAGTCGATCATCGGGTCGATCCCCTGGGAGAAGAGGTTCATGCCCAGGGTCACGAGGTCCACGTTGCCCGTGCGCTCGCCGTTGCCGAAGAGGCAGCCCTCGATCCGGTCCGCGCCGGCCAGGTAGCCCAGCTCGGCGGCGGCGACGCCGGTTCCGCGGTCGTTGTGGGGGTGCAGGGAGAGGATGACGGCGTCCCGGTGCTCGAGATTCCGGTGCATCCACTCGATGGAGTCCGCGTACACGTTGGGGGTGGCCATCTCCACGGTGGCGGGCAGGTTGAGGATCATCTTGCGATCCGTGGACACCTCGAGGACGGTGGCGACCTCGTCCGAGATGCGCCGGGCGAACTCCAGCTCGGTGCCCGTGTAGGACTCCGGCGAGTACTCGTAGGTGATCTCGGTGCCGGAGAGCTGCTCCTCGAACTTCTTCACCAGGCGCGCGCCGGAGGTGGCGATGTCCACGATGCCGTCCTCGTCCTGGCGGAAGACGACGCGCCGCTGCAGCACGGAGGTGGAGTTGTAGAGGTGCACGATGGCCCGGTCGGCACCCTCGAGCGACTCGAAGGTGCGCTCGATCAGGTGCTCGCGGGCCTGCGTGAGGACCTGGATGGTGACGTCGTCCGGGATGTGGTCGCCCTCGATCAGGCGGCGCACGAAGTCGTAGTCGGTCTGGGACGCGGAGGGGAAGCCGACCTCGATCTCCTTGTAGCCCATCTGCACGAGGAGCTGGAACATCCGCAGCTTGCGGTCCGGGCCCATGGGGTCGATGAGCGCCTGGTTGCCGTCGCGCAGGTCCACGGCGCACCAGCGGGGCGCCTCGGTGATGACCTTGTCCGGCCACGTGCGGTCCGGCAGGTGCACCTGGATCTGCTCGTGGTACGGCACGTACTTGCCGTGCTTCATGCCCGAGGGCTGCTGCAGATTGCGCATGGGCGCGTCACCTCTTCCTGTGCGACGGCGGGGATGGAGCCGCCGACGCGTCGACTGTCCGGGCCGGGGTGTCCAGGATGGACCGGGCTTCTCCCCTATTCCATACCCTCCCGACGCGCGGGGCGGTCAGGTGACCCGATGCGTCTCACCTGGTGGGCGCGGAGGTTACGACACCGGTTGCAGATTTCCCGCCATTGATGGCGATGCTTCCCACGGTCATGTTGTAGGACCGCGCGACATCGCTCGGGGCCGAGGGGTTCCCGTAGGTCTGCCCATTCACGACACCCTGGGTGGTCACCGTGACGGTATAGGTCTTCCCGGTTGTCGAGGTGGCGCGGAACGTGGCCTTTGTGCCGTCGGTGGAGATCAGGCTCGTCTGGGTGGGCACCGCGTACGTGCACGCGGTGCCGGAGATCGCGTACGAAGGCGCCGCGGCGACCATGGCCGCCGATGGCACGGACCAGGCCAGGCCCTTGGTGACGTTGCGACGGGAGACGGGGGCTGCGGACAGGGTGTGGGTGCTCTCGGCAGAAGCCATGGGGTCCTCTGGTCGACGACGCCATCGGGACTGGGCTGAGAGCTCGATGCCCCACGGACCCACGCCACGCACAGGAGCACGACGGTGAGAAGGCGGGACGCCTCGGTGGATTGTTGAACAACTACGGTACTACCAGCGGGTAACCCACACCCAACGGGAGTCTGTGACTGTCACATGCCCAGACGATGGAGATGCTTGGGATCCCTCTGCCAATCCTTCGCGACCTTCACCCTCAGGTCCAGGTGCACCGGCGTGCCCAGCATCTTCTCGATCCCCTTGCGGGCGTCGGAGCCGATCTGCCGCAGTCGGGAGCCGCCCTTGCCGATGATGATCCCCTTCTGCGAGTCGCGCTCCACGTACACGTTCGCGTAGACGTCCAGCAGTGGCCGGTCCGCTGGCCTCCCCTCGCGGGGGTTCATCTCCTCCACCACCACGGCCACCGAGTGCGGCAGCTCGTCCCGGACGTCCTCCAGGGCCGCCTCGCGGATCAGCTCGGCCACCATGATCACCTCGGGCTCGTCCGTCAGCTCGCCGTCGGGGTACAGCGGCGGCCCCTCGGGCAGCAGCTCCGCCAGGACGGTCTCCACGTCCTCCACCTGGCGGCCCGCCACCGCGGAGACCGGCACCACCGCGGCGAAGCCCTTCCCGCCGTTCTCCGGGCCGAGCACCTCGTCGCCCAGCGCGGTGACGGCCAGCAGCTGCTCGGCCACCTGCGCCGGGTCGGTCTTGTCCGTCTTGGTCACGATCGCCACCACGGGCGTCCGGCGCAGGGCGGCCAGCTGCTGGGCGATGAAGCGGTCCCCCGGGCCGATCTTCTCGTCGGCGGGCAGGCAGAAGCCCACCACGTCCACCTCGGAGAGCGTCTCCTGCACCAGGGCGTTGAGCCGCTCGCCCAGCAGGGTCCGAGGGCGGTGCAGGCCGGGGGTGTCCACCAACACGAGCTGGAAGTCCGGCCGGTGCACGATCCCGCGGATGGTGTGCCGCGTCGTCTGCGGCTTGGAGGAGGTGATGGCCACCTTCTCCCCCACGAGCGCGTTGGTGAGCGTGGACTTGCCGGCGTTCGGCCGCCCCACGAGGCAGGCGAAGCCGGAGCGGTGGCCCTCCGGGACGAGCGGGGGCAGCAGGGAGGTCATGGGGATCCTTCGGGTCGGGCCGCGCGGTCGCCCGGCCATGGCGCTCGGCCCCGTCACGCGAGGCCGAGGGGTTCAGTGGGCGGCAGGGTCCACCGCGGTGGAGCCGTGCGGCTCCTCGTCACGGCGACGTACACGCGGGGGGCGGCCCTCGGTCTCGATCACGCGCAGCCGGTCCACGCGGTTGCGGCGCGGCTCGAGCGCGGCGGCGACGATGACGAGACCCTGGACGGTGACCTGGGAGCCGCGGATCGGCACGCGGCCGAGCTCCTTGGCCAGGAGGCCGCCCACGGTGTCGACGTCGTCGTCCTCGTGATCCTCCGGCTCGGGGAGGTCGAACTCCTCGCGGAAGTCCCCGATGCCCATGCGGGCGTCCACCGAGTACACGCCGGGCTCGATCACCTCGACCTCGGGGCGGTCCGGGAGGTCGTCCTCGTCGTAGATCTCGCCGACGATCTCCTCGATGAGGTCCTCCAGGGTCACGAGCCCGGCGGTGCCGCCGTACTCGTCCACCACGATGGCCACATGTGTCGACTCGCGCTGCAGCTCCTGCAGCAGGCCGGCCACCGACTTGGAGTCCGGGACGAAGCGCACGTCCCGCATCCATCCGGTCACGGGATCGCCCGAGGCCGCGCCCTCGTGGTGGAGGGCCCGGGTGACGTCCTTGAGGTAGAGCATGCCCCGCACGTCGTCGGCGTCCTCGCCGATCACCGGCACGCGGGAGCAGCCCGAGCGCAGGAAGAGGTCCATGGACTGGGCGAGGGTGTGGTCGTCGTCGATCGTGACGACGTCGGTGCGCGGCACCATGACGGAGCGGACGATCGTGTCGTTCATGGAGAACACGGACTGGATGAGCTCGGCCTCGGAGTCGGCCAGCACGTCCGCGTCGTGAGCGCGCGCCACGACTTCCCGGAGGTGACGCTCCTCGAAGTCGTCCTCCTCGTTCACCTCGTCGTCCCCCCGGCGGCGGTCCTGGCCGAGCCGCGTGCCGATCGGACCGAGGGCGCGCCGCAGACCCCACACGAGGCCTGCGGTGCGGCGGGCGACGGCGGTCTCGTTGCGGGAGCCGATCGGCCGCGGGCTCCACACGCCCAGCAGGGCGGCCGTCGCCACGAGCACGAGGGCGGCCACCCCGACGGCGGCCCACACGCCCTCCAGCACCCACACGGCAGCGGCCGTCAGGCACACGGCGCCGAGCGCCTCGGTGATGAACCGCCACACGCGCAGGGCGCCGAGGTGCGCGTCCCGTTCCGCCGTCACCTCGAGGATGCGGGACCGGGGATGCTCGCGGAGGACCTCCTCGGCCTCGCGGCGCGAGATGTACGTGAGGGCGGAGTCGGCGAGGGCGAGCACCCACGTGAAGGCGATGAAGACGACGAAGAGCGCGGCGAGTGCGACGGGGGTGAACATGGCGGGCGGGATCAGTCCTCGATGGTGGGGGCCGGGGCGGGGCGGCCGAGGAACTCGCTCACGAGCCGGTCCTGGAGCTCGAACATCTCGACGCGGTCCTCCTCGTCCATGTGGTCGTAGCCCAGCAGGTGGAGCATGCCGTGCGTCAGCAGCAGCATCAGCTCGTCGTCGCGGGTGTGCCCGCCGCGCGCGGCCTGCTCGGCCGCCACCTCGGGGCACAGCACGACGTCGCCGAGCACGCCCTCGCTCGGCGCCTCGGGGGCGCCGGGGGTGATCTCGTCCATCGGCAGGCTCATGACGTCCGTGGGCCCGGGCAGGTCCATCCACTCCTCGTGGAGCTGGGCCATCCGGTCCGCGTCCACCACGGTCACGGCGGTCTCGGCCAGCTCGTGGACGTGCAGCCGCGCGTAGACGTGGCGGGCCATGCCCAGCAGGTCCCGCTCCGGGACGTCGATCCCGGACTCGTTGACGATCTCAATGGCCACGGCCGCGGCGTCCCTTCGTCGTGGTCCGCGCGTCGGCGGCTCCCTGGTGGTCGTAGGCGTCCACGATCGCGCTGACGAGGGCGTGGCGCACGACGTCGGAGGAGTCGAACCGGACCATCTCGATCCCGTCCACCCCCTCGAGCACGTCCACGGCCTCGGCCAGGCCGGAGGTGACACCCCGGGGCAGGTCCACCTGGGAGGTGTCCCCCGTGATCACCATCCGGGCGCCGAAGCCCAGGCGGGTGAGGAACATCTTCATCTGCTCGCCCGTGGTGTTCTGCGCCTCGTCGAGGATCACGAACGCGTCGTTCAGGGTGCGGCCGCGCATGTACGCCAGCGGGGCCACCTCGATCACGCCGGACTCCATGAGCCGCGGAATCGACTCCGGCTCGATCATGTCGTGCAGCGCGTCGTAGAGCGGGCGCAGGTAGGGGTCGATCTTCTCGTTGAGTCCGCCCGGCAGGAAGCCGAGCCGCTCCCCGGCCTCGACGGCCGGGCGGGTCAGGATGATCCGCGTGACCTCCTTGGCCTGGAGGGCCTGCACGGCCTTGGCCATGGCCAGGTAGGTCTTGCCGGTGCCGGCCGGGCCGAGCCCGAACACCACGGTGGAGCGGTCGATCGCCTCGACGTAGTCCTGCTGGTGGAGCGTCTTGGCGCGGATCTTGCGGCCGCGGCCGGAGAGGATCGAGTCCAGGTGCAGGGCGCCGGCGCCCACGCGGCCTCCGCGGACGAGGTTCACCACCTGCTCCATCACCTCGGGGGTGACGGCGGCGTCACGGCGTGCGATGGAGCGCAGGTCCTCCACGACGCGGCGCACCGCGGCGACGTCCGGCGCGGGACCGGAGAGGTCGAGCCGCTGGTCCCGCACGGACAGGCCCACCGCCGGGAACACGCCGCCGAGGATGCGCAGCAGGGCGTCCTGGGGACCGAAGGCGCGGACCATGAGGTCGGCGGTCTCGAACTGGACGGACTCCTCTGCGGAGTCCGGGGGGAGGACGGCGGGAACGGTCACGAGGGGCGGATCACCTGTTCGGTCGGGGGCGGGATGCTCGGGTCCAGTCTAGGCGGACGGCCGGGCGCGGGACGGGCCCCTCACCAGCGGCCGAGCCGGTGCTCGAGTACGGCCAGTGCGGCGGGGCCGGCCGTCGAGGCGCGCAGCACGTGGGGTCCGAGCCGCACCGGGTGCGCCCCGGCGTCCCGGCACGCGTCCAGCTCGGCGGGCGAGATCCCGCCCTCCGGGCCGACCAGCACGGCGATCTCCTCGGCCCCGGCCCACGCGGCCTCCGGAAGGGCACCCAGCCCGTCCGCGGCGTCCTCGTGGAGCACGAGGAGCACGCGTCCCTCCCGCGCCAGGGACGCCGCGCCCGTGCCGGAGACGGGCTCGCGCACCTCGGGCACCCGCGCCCGGCGGGCCTGCTTGGCCGCGGCGTGGGCGGTGTCGGCCCACTTCTGCCGGGCCTTGGCGGCCTTGGGACCCTTCCACCGCACGATCGAGCGCTCCGCCTCCCACGGGACCACGGCGTGGACCCCGAGCTCCACGGCCGCCTGGACCGCCATGAGGTCGCGGTCACCCTTGGCCAGGGCCTGGACGAGAACGAGGCGCGGCGCGGGATCGGGCTCCTCGTCCACCTCGTCGAGCCGCACGTCGACGGCGTCGGGGGAGGCGGCCAGCACCGTCCCGTGGCCGCGGCGGCCGGAGCCGTCCGCCACGAGCACGGACTCCCCCGGGGCAAGGCGCATCGCGGCGGCGGCGTGCCGGGCCTCGGAGCCCGTGAGGGTCACGGTGGCCCCGGCGGCCGCTCCCTCGAGCGCCCCCGCCGCCAGGTGGAACAGCGGCGCGGTCACAGGTTCTTCAGGTTCTCCCGCAGGCGGGCGAACACGCCCCGCTGCTGCGGGGCGCCGTGGACCACGTCCTCGCCGCGGATCTCGGCCAGGCGCGTGAGGAGCTCGCGCTCCTCGCCGGTGATGTCCGTGGGGGTGGTGACGACCACGTCCACCTTGAGGTCGCCGCGACCGGAGCCGCGCAGCCGGCCCACGCCGAGGCCGTGCAGCGTCTCCACGTGCCCGGACTGGGTGCCCGGCTCCAGGGTCACGCTCTGCTTGCCGTCCAGGGTGTCGAGGGTGATGCTCGTCCCGAGGGCGGCGGCGGCCATCGGGACCGTCACGGTGGTGGCCAGGTGGTCGCCCTCGCGGCGGAAGACGGGGTCCGGGCGCACGGCGATCTCCACGTAGAGGTCGCCGTTCGGGCCGCCGGCGGGGCCGGCCTCTCCGCGGCCGGCGAGGTGGATGCGGGTGCCGTCGTCCACGCCGGCGGGGATGCGCAGGGTGAGGGGGCGCTCCGTGCGCACTCGTCCCTGGCCCGAGCACTCGGTGCAGGGGGTGGGGATCACGGTGCCGAAGCCGCGGCACGCCGGGCACGCCTCGGTGGCCATCACGGTGCCGAGCATCGAGCGCATCGGCCGCTGCACCATGCCGCGGCCGTGGCAGGTCTCGCAGGTCTCGGGGTCGGTGCCGGGCTCGCAGCACGAGCCCTCGCATCGCTCGCAGCGCACGGCCGTGTCCAGGTGGAGGGTCTGCTCGCTGCCGAACACGGCGTCCTTGAGGTCGATCTGCGCGGTGACGAGCGCGTCCTGGCCCCGGCGCGTCCGGCTCGCGGGGCCCCGGCCGGCGCCGCCCGCCGCGGACATGAAGGTCTCGAAGATGTCGGCGAAGCCGCCACCGCCAAAGCCGCCGAAGCCGCCGCCGAACCCGGCGGAGCCGTTCTCGTTGCCGGTGGTGTCGTAGCTGCGGCGCTTGTCCTCGTCCGAGAGGACCTCGTAGGCGTGGGAGATGCGCTTGAACTGCTCCGCGGCCTCCGGGCTGGGGTTCACGTCCGGGTGGTGGGTGCGCGCCAGCTTGCGGTACGCGCGGCGGATCTCCTCGGTGCTGGCGTCGCGGCTGACGCCGAGGGTCTCGTAGTGGTCGGACACGGTGGGGGCACTTCCTTCGCGGGGGTCGGGGTCGACGCGGGCGTCGAGGTCAGGGGGTGAGGATGCGGGAGAGGTAGCGGGCGATCGCGCGGACGGAGGCCATGGTGCCGGGGTAGTCCATGCGCGTGGGGCCCACCACGCCCACCTTGGCGACGGCGCCCGGCCCATAGGCGGCGGCCACCACGGAGGTGTCCGCGAGCGAGCCGGCGTTCTCGGAGCCGATCCGCACGGACACCCCGTGCGCGTCCTGCTCCATCTCCGTGAGCAGGCGCAGCAGCACCACCTGCTCCTCGAGGGCCTCCAGGATCGGTCCGATCGAGGCGCCGAAGTCCCCCGTGGAGCGGGCCAGGTTGGCGGTGCCCGCCATGACGATCCGGTCCTGTCGGCCCGCCTCCAGGAGGCTGCGCACCGCGCTGACGAGCGCGTCCGCCGTGGGACGCTGCTCCGGCGGCACACCCGTGACGGCTGCGTCCAGCAGGGCGGCGGCCTGCCCAGCCCCTCGGCCGATCATCGCCTGGAGCAGGAGCAGGCGCAGCGCGGCGAGGTCCTCCTCCGCCACGAGACGCTCGAGTGGGACCACCCGCTGGTCCACCCGGCCGGTGGAGAGGATGAGCACGGCGAGCACGCGCGTGGGCGTCAGGGAGACGAGCTCGAGGTGGCGCACGGTCGAGCCGTCCTCGTGCGGGAACTGGGCGACGGCCACCTGGTGGGTCAGCTGGGCGAGGAGGCGCACGGTGGCCTCCATCATGTGCTCCGTGTCCTGCTCCGAGTCCAGCAGTGCCTGCACGGCTCGGCGCTCGGCCGGAGAGAGGGGCTTGACCTCGGAGATGCGGTCCACGAACACGCGGTAGCCCTTGTCCGTGGGCACCCGCCCCGCGGAGGTGTGGGGGGCCACGATCAGGCCCTCCTCCTCGAGGGCGGCCATGTCGTTGCGCACCGTGGCCGAGGAGACGCCCAGCGCGTGACGCTCGACGATGGCCTTGGAGCCCACGGGCTCGCTGAGGGCCACGTAGTCCTCCACGATGGCCTGGAGCACCTGCAGTCGGCGCGGCTGCTCCGTCATGACGGTCTCCTTCCCTCCGATGTCTGGCACTCGCCACATCCAAGTGCCAATCCTACCGCCCTTGGTACCGTGCCCGACATGGACTGGAGCACGTGGGGCCCCGCGGGCCACGATTCCCTGACCCGACCGCCGGCGCGGCGCACCCCCGAGGTGCCGGCCTCCCCCGGCGTCGTGGTGGAGGACGTCGGCTCGGGGTTCACCGGCGCCGTCGTGCGCACGGAGCGCTCCGGCGGCGTGCACGTGGTGGTCCTGGAGGATCGCCGCGGCGTCCGCCGCTCCTTCCCCCTGGGCGGCGGATTCTGGATCGACGGCGAGCCCGTCACCCTCACCCCTGCGACGACGACGGCGTCGCGCGCGCCCGCCCGGACGGCGTCGGGATCCCGCCGCGTGGAGGGGGTCCGGGCGCGCACCGCCCGCGCGTCGCGGATCTGGGTGGAGGGCGTGCACGACGCCGAGCTCGTCGAGAAGGTCTGGGGCGAGGACCTGCGCCTCGAGGGGATCGTCGTGGAGCCGCTGCACGGCGTGGACGACCTGGCCGGGGCGATCCGTGAGTTCTCCCCCGGCCCCCGGCGCCGCCTGGGCATCCTCGTGGACCACCTCGTGACGGGCTCGAAGGAGGAGCGGATCGCCGCGGAGGCGATGCGGGTGCCCGGAGCGGCCGGCAACGTGCTCATCCTGGGCCACCCCTACGTGGACGTCTGGCAGGTCGTCAAGCCCGCCGTGCTCGGCATCGAGGCCTGGCCCGTGGTCCCGCGCGGCCAGGACTGGAAGACCGGCGTGCTGAAGGGCCTGGGCTGGCCCCACGGCACGAAGGAGGCCACCGGACTGGGCTGGAAGCGGCTGCTCTCCCACGTCACCACGTACGCGGACCTCGAGCCGTCCCTGCTGGGCCGGGTCGAGGAGCTCATCGACTTCCTCACCGCGGAGGACCGTGGCTGAGCACGCCGGGGCGCCGGCTCCGCCTCCCGTCGCCGCGCTACACTGATCGGGCCCCGCGCCCGCCCCGTGCGGCCGGGACCTTGCCGCCCCTCAGGAGGATCCGCCGTGAACACCACCCCGCCGCAGACCGGCCAGCCCCGTGCCGCGGCCTGGGTGGCTTCCGCCGGCACCGAGGGCGGACCCCTCAGCGCGAAGCAGGACCGAGACCGCGCCGCCTTCGGGCACCTGAGCGTGGCGCTGGGATGTCTCGGACCGCTGCTCGTGTGGCTGCGCTACCGTGACCGCGGACCGTTCACCGCTCAGGAGGCCAAGGAGGCGCTGAACTTCTCCGTGCCGCCCACGCTGCTGGTGGTGCTCTTCCTGCTCCTGGGCGCCCTCCCGGTCATCGGGCCGATTCTCGCGATCCTCGGCGCCCTCACCTGGGTGGCCATGTCCTGCTACGGCGTCATGGGGGCCGCGAACGTGTCGAAGGGCCGCCCCTTCCGCTACCCGTTCAACCTGCGCGTCCTGCGCTGAGCCGCACCGCGCTCGGCGTCAGAAGCCGGCCAGGTCCCGGACGATCCGGTCGTTGCGCAGCCGCCCCTCGAGGGTCGGCACGATCCGCCCGGACTGGGCGGCACGGCCGTCCACGAGCCCGTCCGCGATGAGGGCGGCCACGAGGTCCCGCAGCCGGGCGCCGTCGTCGCCGGCCGCGGCGAACCCGTCCTCCACCTCGGCGAGGCCCAGTCCCGTGGACGTGCGGGCGGCGAGCATCACCCGCTCGAGCCGGCGCGCCGGCGCATCGGGGATCTCCCGGCCCACAGCCGGGGTCACGCCCGTGGCCAGGCGCTGCGCGTACGCGGCGGGGTGCTTCGCGTTCCAGAAGCGCACGCCCGCCAGGTGCGAGTGCGCGCCGGGCCCCACGCCCCACCAGTCCTGGTCCTCCCAGTAGGCCACGTTGTGCCGCGCCCGGTGGACGCCCGTCCCCTCCGGGTCCCGCGCCCAGTTGGAGACCTCGTACCAGCGGTAGCCAGCCGTGGCGAGCATCCGGTCGGCCAGGACGTACTTGTCGGCCTGGTCGTCCGGGTCGACGTCGTCCACCTCGCCGCGGGCCACCCGGGCCCCGAACTTCGTGCCCTCCTCCACGATCAGGGAGTACGCGCTCACATGGTCCGGCGCGAGGGCGACGGCCGTCTCGAGCGTGGCGCGCCAGTCCTCGAGCGACTCCCCCGGCGTGCCGTAGATGAGGTCCAGGGAGACCTCGAGGCCGGCCGCGCGGGCCGCGGCGACGGCGGCGGGCACCGACGCGGGACGGTGCGTGCGGTCCAGTGTGGCCAGCACGTGTGGCACGGCCGACTGCATGCCGACCGAGAGCCGGGTGAATCCGCCCGCGGCGAGCGTGGCGGCGTACTCCGGGGTGATCGTGTCCGGATTCGCCTCGGTGGTGACCTCCGCGCCAGGCACGATCCCGAACCGCTCCCGCGCCGCGGCGAGGATCCGCACGAGGTGGGAGGCCGGCAGCAGCGTGGGCGTGCCGCCGCCGAAGAACACGGTGTGCAGCGGGCGGGCGGGCACGCCGGAGGCCTCGAGGGCGCGCTCGGCGAAGGTGAGCTCCGCGATGGCCGTCTCGGCGTAGTCGCCGCGGGCCGCGCCCGGGCCGAGGTCCACGGCCGTGTACGTGTTGAAGTCGCAGTAGCCGCAACGAACGGTGCAGAACGGCACGTGCACGTACAGGCTGAACGTCCGCGGCGCGCCGGCGGCCGCGGCCGCGCGGACCCGCGCGCCGACGTCGGCGGGCAGGGCGCCGTCGTCGGGCACCGGCATGCCCAGGGGAAGGGCGGGCACTTACTTCTTGGCCTGCTCGGCACCGTCCGAGGACAGTGCGGCGATGAAGGCCTCCTGCGGGACCTCGACTCGGCCCACCATCTTCATGCGCTTCTTGCCCTCCTTCTGCTTCTCCAGCAGCTTGCGCTTGCGGGAGATGTCGCCGCCGTAGCACTTGGAGAGCACGTCCTTGCGGATGGCCCGGATGTTCTCGCGCGCGATGATGCGCGCGCCGATCGCCGCCTGGATCGGCACCTCGAACTGCTGACGCGGGATGAGCTCCTTGAGCTTGCCCGTCATCATCACGCCGTACGCGTAGGCGTTGTCCCGGTGGGTGATCGAGGAGAACGCGTCCACCTGCTCGCCCTGCAGGAGGATGTCCACCTTGACGAGGTCGGCGACCTGGTCGCCGTCGGCCTTCCAGTCCAGGGAGGCGTAGCCCTTGGTGCGGGACTTGAGCTGGTCGAAGAAGTCGAACACGATCTCCGCGAGCGGGATCCAGTAGCGGATCTCCACGCGCTCCTCGGAGAGGTAGTCCATGCCCTTGAGATTGCCGCGCTTGGCCTGGCACAGCTCCATGACGGCGCCGATGAACTCGCTCGGCACGATGACCGTCGCCGAGGCCATCGGCTCCCGCACCGCCAGGACTTTGCCCTCGGGGTACTCGGAGGGGTTGGTCACGGTGATGACCTCCTTGTCCTCCTTCGTGACCTCGTAGACCACGTTGGGCGCGGTGGAGATCAGGTCCAGGTTGAACTCGCGCTCGAGGCGCTCCCGGATGATCTCCAGGTGCAGCAGGCCCAGGAAGCCCACGCGGAAGCCGAAGCCCAGCGCCACGGACGTCTCCGGCTCGTAGACGAGCGCGGCGTCGTTGAGCTTGAGCTTGTCGAGGGCGTCGCGCAGCACCGGGTAGTCGGAGCCGTCGATCGGGTAGAGGCCGGAGAACACCATGGGCTTGGGGTCCTCGTAGCCGCCGATCTCCGCGGCGGCGGGCTTGGCGTGATTCGTCACCGTGTCGCCCACCTTCGACTGGCGCACGTCCTTCACGCCCGTGATGAGGTAGCCCACCTCGCCCACGGACAGGCCCTGGGAGGGGTGGGGCTCCGGCGAGGACACGCCGATCTCCAGGAGCTCGTGGGCCGCGCCCGTGGACATCATCCGGATCTTCTCCCGCGGGGAGAGCCGGCCGTCCATGACGCGCACGTAGGTCACGACGCCGCGGTAGGTGTCGTACACGGAGTCGAAGATCATGGCGCGGGCCGGGGCGTCGGCGTCGCCCGTGGGGGCGGGGATCCGCTCGACGACGCGGTCCAGCAGCGCCTCGACGCCCATGCCCGTCTTGCCGGAGACCCGCAGCACGTCCTCCGGCTCGCACCCGATCAGGGTGGCGATCTCGGCGGCGTAGCGGTCCGGATCCGCGGCGGGCAGGTCGATCTTGTTGAGCACGGGGATGATCTCGAGCTCGTTCTCCATGGCCAGGTACAGGTTGGCCAGGGTCTGCGCCTCGATGCCCTGCGCGGCGTCCACCAGCAGGATCGCGCCCTCGCACGCGGCGAGCGAGCGGGAGACCTCGTACGTGAAGTCCACGTGGCCGGGCGTGTCGATCATGTTCAGGGCGTAGTCGGTCCCGTCCAGCGCCCACGGCATGCGCACCGCCTGGGACTTGATGGTGATGCCTCGCTCGCGCTCGATGTCCATGCGGTCCAGGTACTGGGCCTTCATGTCACGCGGCTGCACCACGCCCGTGGACTGCAGCATGCGGTCCGCCAGCGTCGACTTCCCGTGGTCGATGTGGGCGATGATGCAGAAGTTGCGGATCACCGAGGGGTCGGTGGCGGCGGGCGCCGGGGGGTGGGACGCCTGGGGCGACACGGGCACATCCTTGGAAGTCTCGGGGACGGGTGGGGTGGAACACTGACCGCCCATTCTTCCATGCCCGCCCGGCCGGATAGATTCGGGCCCATGGCCTTCGACTTCCAGCGCGCCCTCTCCCTCGGCCGGCAGGCCGCCCGCCTCCTGGAGACGCTCAGCTCCTCCTCCGACGCCGGCCCACGCCGCGGCTCGTCCCGCCGCGCCTCCGGCTCGGGGACGGGCGGCGGCGCCGGGCCCGTCTTCGACCTGGGCGTCCCGCCCCGGGATCCGGGGGCCCCGGCCTTCGACCCGACCCGGCGCACCGACGACTGGCCCACTCCCCCGGCCGGCGGTGCGCGCCGGCCGGACCGGCGCCGTGTGGACGAGGTGCTGCGCCGCGCCCGGGACGCGGACCGTGCCGAGGGACCGGCGGCGTCGGGGCGCGCGGCGGGCCGGCCGGACCGGCGGTCCCCCGCCGAGCTGCTCCCCGACTTCACCGGCCGCGCGCGCGTGGAGTACGACCCCGTGCCCGGCCCCGCGGCGGGCCCGGGCGAGGTGGTGTGGACCTGGGTCCCGTTCGAGGAGATGGACGGCCGGGGCAAGGACCGCCCCGTCCTCCTCGTCGGCCGCGACGGCGCGTGCCTGCTCGGCCTCATGCTCACGAGCCGGGACCGCAACAACGCGGACCTGCGCGACGAGGACTACGTGGACGTCGGCGCCGGGCCGTGGGACCGGCGCGGCCGGGCGTCCGAGGCGAAGGTGGACCGCGTGCTGCGCGTGGACCCGGACGCCGTGCGCCGGGAGGGCGGGGTCCTGGACCCCGTGCGGTTCGAGGCCGTGGGCGACGCGCTGCGCCGCCACCAGGGCTGGGAGCGCTGACGCGCCACGCCGAGGCACCCCCCGGCCATGTCCGGGACACGCAGATGATAGGATTGTGGGCATTGTGTCCGCCGGTCGACGGGCACCCCCGGACCGGGATCGCCACGGTGTCCCCACGCCACTGAAATCCACGGATCCGGGAACCCTCCACGACCCCCCTGTTCACGCGGCGTGCGGACCACCCGTCCCGCGCCGACGACGTAAGGACCAGAGTTGGCCAACATCAAGTCTCAGAAGAAGCGCATCCTCACCAACGAGAAGGCGCGCCAGCGCAACATCGCTGTGAAGTCCGAGCTGCGCACCGCCATCCGCGCCGTGGACAAGGCCGTGGCCGCCGGCGAGGCCGAGGCCGCCGCCGCCGCGCTGCGCACCGCGAACCGCAAGCTGGACAAGGCAGCCTCCAAGGGCGTCATCCACAAGAACCAGGCCGCGAACCGCAAGTCGGGCATCGCGAACCGCGTGAAGGCCCTCTTCGCCTGATCCGCAGCGCCACACCGCCACGGCCCCCGCTCCGAGACCCTCGGACGGGGGCCGTGGTGCGTCCGGGGAGGGGGTCCGCGGCGTGGTCAGCGACGCACGGCCGTGGCGATCCGGATGACCGCTCGCTCGACCGCGAAGTCGGGGTTGCGGGAGGCGCCCTTGACCTCGGCGTCGGCCTGGGCGATCCACTCGACGGCCTGCGCAATCCCGGCGGGCGTCCAGTGTCGGGCGGCCTGCTGCACGTAGCGCACCTGGAACGGGGCCACCCCCAGGAGGGAGGCGAGCTCGCCCTGCTCCCGGCCGGCGTCGATGATGCGCGCGACCTGGCGGGCCTTCAGCGTGAGCGCCGAGGTGATCATCACGGGGTGCACGCCGGTGGCCAGCGCGTGGCGGACGAGGGACACGGCGCGGGCGGCCTGACCCTCGAGGGCGGCGTCCGCGACGGCGAAGCTCGTGGCCTCGACGCGGCCGCCGTGGTAGGTGTCCACCATCTCGGCGGTGACCGTGCCGGTGGTGTCGTCGATCAGCTGACGGCACGCGGCGGCGAGCTCCGTGAGGGAGGCGCCGGTGGCGCGCACGAGGGCGCGGGCGGCGTCCTCGTCCACGCGGCGGCGTGCGTCGCGGAACTCCGCCTGGACGAGCGCCAGGCGGTCCTCGTCCCGCTTGAGGGGCGCGCAGTCCACCACGGTGCCGGCCTTCGCGACGGCGTCGAGCAGCCGTTTGCCCCGGCTGCCGCCCGTGTGGCGCAGCACGAGGGTGACCTCGTCCGCTCCGGGGCCCTGCTCGACGAGTCGCAGGGCGTCGGCGAGGAAGGCGTCGTTCATGGACTCGAGCCCGTCCACGCGGATGAGGGTGGGCTCGGCGAAGAGCGAGGGGCTGGCGGCCATGGCCAGCTGCCCCGCCTGGTACTCCCCGGCGCGCAGGTCGTGCACCTCGAGGCTCTCGTGCCGGGCACGCAGCGCGGCCGTCACCCGGTCCCTGACCCAGCGGGCCACGTAGTCCTCGGGGCCCTTGAGCAGCATGAGCGGGCCGGGCTCCGTGCGGCGCCAGGCCAGCGGATCCGTGCGCGGGGCGCGGCCGGAGCGGGGGCTGCGGGCGGCGGACATGGGCACCATCCTAGGGTGTGGAGACGGGGACGGCGGGAGGGCGGACGGTGTGCACGGCGATCCCGGGATCCCCGTCCGAGCCCGACTCCAGGGTGAGCGCGAGGGTGCCGTGCCGGTCAGTGCGGGCCACCGGGCCGAGCCGCTCGAGGGCGGCCACGGTGGCGGGGTGGGGGTGTCCGTACGTGTTCTCTGCGCCCACCGAGACGACCTGGAGCCGGGCGCGGACCGCCGCGGGGACGTCCGTGCCGCCGTTGCGCGCACCGTGGTGGGCCACCTTCAGCACGTCCGCGGAGGGCGGCGGGGGTGCGTCCGAGCGCAGTCCGGCCGCCCAGGCGGCGCTTGCCGCCTGCTCCATGTCCCCCGTGACGAGCACGGTCAGCGGGCCCACGGCGCCGCGCACAGTGAGCAGGAGCTGTGCGGAGGCGTCGTTCTCCTCGGGCGCGGCGCGATCGGCGAGGAGGACGCTCCACCGCACCGATCCGCTCTCCCCCTCCTGGCCCGTGTGGAGCGGCGTCGCTCCGGAGGGCGGCGGCATCGCGGGGTCCTCCCCCGTGCTGGCGCGGCTCCTCCCTCGTTCGAGGGGTGTGCCCGCGGCGGGGTCGCCGAGCGGCGAGCTGTCGGCCGAGCGGGTGGCGTAGTGGACCGCGCCAGGGGCGAGCTGCCCCGTGAGCCCGGCCAGCCCTCCGGCATGATCCGCGTGGAGGTGGGTGAGCAGCACCGCGTCCACCCTCTCCACGCGCAGGTCCGCGAGGCATCGTCGGGCGGCGTCGGGATCCGGTCCGACGTCGACGGCGAGGGCAGAGTCCACGCCCGTGCGGAGGACCGTCATGTCCCCCTGCCCCACGTCGCAGAACGCCGCGACCCAGCCCGCTGGGACGTCGCCGGCCGGTCGGGGGGTCAGCACCGCGCCCACGCCGCCCGTGGCCGCGGCGATCAGCGCGGCCGTCAGGACCGCGGCGGCGGACACCCGCCGGACGCGGTCCGGCGCCGAGCGACCCACGCGCCGCACGCGGGGAGGCGACTCCCGTTCCAGCACCAGGACCGCACGGAAGCCCGCGAGCGTGGCGACCGTGAGGAGGGCGCCGAGGGCGAGCCCGAGGCCGCCGCCCGGCCATGGCCGCAGGGCGCCCGGCAACGTGGCGGCCGTGGTCGCGGTCCAGCCGATGGCCGCGGCCGGCCACTGCGCGATCCAGACGAGGGCGGCCGCGATCGGCGGGGCGGGCAGGACCAGCGCGGCGGCGAGCGTGCCGAGGACGGTCACCGGTGCGACCGCGGGGGCGGCAGCGATGTTGGTGAGCACGGCGTAGGCACTCACCGTGCCGGTCATGGCCAGGAGGATCGGCTGACACGCGAGGTGCGCAGCCACGGTGACGGACAGGGACGCGGAGAGCCAGCGCGCGGCGGAGTCGGGCAGCACGCGCGCCATCCGCGGATGCAGCCACCGGTCCGCGGGGGCGGCGACGAGCACGATCCCCGCCGTCGCGGCCAGGGAGAGGTGGAACGCGACCTCCGTCGCGAGAGTCGGCGCGACCACGAGCAGCCCGGTGCCGCCCACCGCGAGCAGGGAGAACGCCTGCCGGCCGCGGCCGAGGAAGAGGGCCAGCGCCCCCAGCGCGCCCATCACAGCCGCCCGGAGCACGGAGGGCTCCGGTCCGACGACGACCACGAACACCCCGAGCGTGGCGAGCGCCGCGGCCAGCACCGCGTGCCGGTGCACGCGCAGCGAGCGCAGGACCACGGCGACCGTGCCCAGGAGCAGCGCGCAGTTCGCCCCGGAGACGGCGCTGAGGTGGCTCAGCCCGGCATCCTTCATGGCGTCCCCGAGCTCGGGGCTCTGGGCCGTGCGGTCCCCCAGCACGAGCCCGGGGATCAGCTGGGGCGCCGTGCCGATCAGGGGAGAGGCCGCGGCCCGGAACGCCGAGCGCAGCACCTCACGCCCGGAGGGTCCCGCCACGTCCGGCGGGAGTGCTGCTCCTCCCTGTGCCGGACAGGGCCCCGGGATCGGTGCCGCGCGTGCGGTGAGGAACACCGTGTCCCCCTCGCGCCGGGGAGCGGCCACGACACAGGCCTTCCCGCCCGCCGCGACACCGCCGTCCGCCGTGCCGAGCCCGAGGGGCGGCTCCCCCTCCCCCGTGAGGCGGACCGCCTCGGGCCGCTCGAACGCTCGAGAGGGGTGGCCGAACCGCGTGGCCGTGGCCGGGGCGCCCCACCGCGGTCCGAAGGGCGACCCGGTGGCCTGGGGTGGGGCGTCCAGCACCACCTCGACCCGCACGGCCTCTTCCGCAGTCACGGCGTCATCCCAGCCGACGCGCTCACGCGCGGACTGGTGGAGGGCCACGTGCTGGGCCATCAGCGCTCCCGCCACGCCGGCCAGCACGACGGCGGTGGCCACGCCTCGCCGAGGGCGCTCGGTGCGTCGTGCTCCGGCGGATCGGCCGCCCACGACCAGTGCGGCGGCCCCGCACAGGGCGAGGAGCCCACACGCCCCGGACGCGAGGACGGCCTCGTGCGCGGGCCGGCTCGGGAGCACGTTCCCGAGGGCCAGGCACAGCAGCAGCGCCGGAACCCATCGGCCGTCCAGCGGTCCGGGGACGGCGCCGGCGCTCACGGGGTCACCAGCTCACGTGGTCACGCAGCCGCGCGAGGGCGGCCGGGCCGATCCCGGGCACCGCGTCCAGGTCCTGCAGCCCGCCGAACGGGCCCACCGACTCCCGGTGCGCGATGATCTTCTCCGCCGTCGCCGGACCCACGCCCGGGAGCGTCTCGAGGGCGGCCGCGTCGGCCGTGTTCAGGTCCACCGGCACCGCGCCCGCACCGTCGGGAGACTGCGCCCCCGAGCTGCCGGGCCCCGCCACCGCGGCCCCCGCTCGCCCGCTGGGAGCCGCCGACCCCGCTGGCGGCGCCCCACCCCCGGCCGCCGCGGCCAGCTCTGCGTCCGGCGGGCGAGCGGACGGGACCAGGACCTGCTGGCCGTCCGAGAGCGTCGCAGCGAGATTGATCCGCTCGGTGCGCGCCTGGGACGCGGCCCCGCCGGCGGCCCGGATCGCGTCCGTGACCCGGGACCCGGCCGCCAGGGTCACGACGCCGGGCCGACGGACCTCGCCCACCACGTGCACGCGCACCTCCGCCGGTGCGGAGCCTTCGCCCGCGCCCCCGGAGTCCCCGGAAGAACCGCCGGACGGTGTCCCCGAGGACGCGCCGGGGGCCTCTCCGGCAGGCCTCACGGTCGCCCCGGGGCCAGGATCCGGGACGCTCGCGCCCGGGGCCGCGCCGGCGGCATCGCCCGAGGGCGGCGCCGGGACACCCGACACGGACGCGACCGATGCCGCCGCGGAGGCCGGGGCGGGCGGAGCCGGGGCGGTCAACCAGGTCACGGCCCACCACGCGATGGCCGCCACCAGCAGCACGAGCGCGGCCGTGCCTGCGGCGCGCCACCGGACGATCGGGGGGCGCGGCGGGACGGCCTCCCAGTCCTCACCGGGGCCGCAACCGCGGGGGTCCTGACCGTGGACGGGGCCGGGCTGCTCGGAGGGGACGTCCGGGGCTCGCGTGTGCATGGAGCCACTGTGGCCGGCCCGGCGGGTCAGGAGAGGCGCCCGCCGCGGCCTCGGGGATGGCGAGGAGCGACCCGACGCCTGTGCAGGAGCGGACTGCCCGGTCCACACACGCCCGGTCCGCCCCGGCTCGACTCGGCCTCAGTCGACCTCCACCTCGAGCGGGGTCACCACCACGCCCAGCGCGCCGAGTCCCAGGTGCGCGGCGAGGACCGCCGGCAGCTCGACGACGGGAACGGGCGTGGCCGAGTGCGGCTGCAGGCGCGCCACCAGCTCCTCGCTCCCCGCCGGGTCGCCGAAGCCGTGCACCACGATCCGGCTCGGCGTCCCGGCGGCACGCTCCAGGGCGAGCTCGACGATCCGGTCCATCGCGCGGGCCGCCGAGCGCGGGCGGTCCACCAGGGTGACCGCGCCGTCGTCGAGGGCCAGCACGGGGCGAACGTGGAGCAGGGTGCCCAGCAGGGAGGCCACGGCGCCGATCCGGCCGCCGCGGCGCAGCTGTTCGAGGCTCGGGACGGAGAACAGCACGGCGCCCGCCTGTGCGGTGGCCTCCGCCCGCGCGGTGATCTGCTCCACCGGCAGCCCCACGCCGGCGTCGATCGCCGCGTCCAGCACCGTGAGGCCGAGCGCGAAGCCGGCCGTGCCCGAGTCGAGGACCGTGACGGGGCGCGGGGCGTCCGCCGCGGCGAGCCGCGCCGCCTCCACGGTGCCGGAGAGCCGACTCGAGAGGTGCAGGGAGAGCACCCGCGCGTACCCGGCCTGCGCGAGGTCGGCGTAGACGGCCCGGAACGCCCCCGGAGACGGCCGGGAGGTCTTCACGGGGGTGCCGGAGGCGAGGGCGACGGGCAGCTCGAACCGCAGGTCCTCCGTCCCCTCCGTGTGGATCTGCTCCCCCACCATCACGGGGAGGGTGACCTGGCGGATGCCCGCCGCCAGGGGGTGGGCGAGCAGGGCCGGCGGCAGGGCCGCGGCGGAGTCGGTCACGATCGCGGTCCGGTCCCGCCGGGGCGGCTTCAGCCCGTAGCGGGCCCGGCCCACCAGGTGGGGTCGGCGGGCGCGCAGGCGCTCCAGGACGTCGTCGCGCCACTGGTCCAGCGTCGCCATGCTCCCCTCCTCCTCCGGGCCGACGGGGCGGCCCGGCTCAGTCCGGCTCGCCGATCAGCGGATGACGAGGTTGACGAGCTTGGGCTCGCGGACGATCGCCTTGACGATCTGGGCGTCCCCGATGAACGCCTTGACCTTCTCGGACGTCCGGGCGCGCGCCTCGAGCTCCTCGGCGGTGATGTCCGCGGGCACCTCGAAGCTGTCGCGCACCTTGCCCTTGACCTGCACGACGGCGGTGACCGCGTCCTCCACGAGGAGGGACTCGTCGACCTCGGGCCAGCCGGAGCGCACCACCGAGGGCTCGTGGCCCAGCAGCACCCACATGTCCTCGGCCGCGTAGGGCGCGACGAGCGAGAGCAGCTTGGCGACGGCCTCGGCGGCCTCGCGCACCGCGGGATCCGCGGCGCCGGCCCCGTTGTCGATCACCTTGCGGGTGGCGTTCACGAGCTCCATGGTCCTGGCGATCACCACGTTGAACTTGCCGTCGTCCAGCAGCTGGGCGGCCTCGTGCACCGTCCGGTGGGTCACGCGGCGCAGGGCCGCGGAGCCGCCCTCGGCGGCGCCCGTCGCCGGGCCCGCCTCGCGGACGTCCCGGGCCAGGCGCCAGGCACGGGCGAGGAACTTGCCCGCGGCGCCGGTGGCGACGTCGGCCCAGTCCACGTCGTCCTCCGGCGGAGACGCGAAGACCATGGTGAGGCGGACGGCGTCCACGCCGAACTCGTCGAGCTGCTGTCCCAGGTCCACGCCGTTGCCGAGGGACTTGGACATCGCCTTGCCGCCGTTGAGCACCTGGCCCTGGTTGAGCAGGGCGCGGAAGGGCTCCGTGAACGGCACGAGGCCCATGCCGTGCAGCGCCTTCGTGAAGAAGCGCGCGTAGAGCAGGTGCAGGATCGCGTGCTCGACGCCGCCCACGTACTGGTCCACGGGCAGCCAGTCGCGCACCGCCTGGGGGTCGAACACCTGCGTCTCGTCCCACGGGGAGGCGTAGCGCAGGAAGTACCAGGACGAGTCCACGAAGGTGTCCATGGTGTCCGTGTCGCGCTTCGCCGGGCCGCCGCATCGCGGGCAGTGCACGTTGACCCAGTCTTCGGCGGAGGCGAGCGGGGACTGGCCCTTGGGCGCGAGCTGCTCGCCCTTGAGGTCGGTCGGCAGGGTGACGGGCAGCTGGTCCTCGGGGACGAGGACCTCGCCGCAGTCGGCGCAGTGGATCACGGGGATCGGGGTGCCCCAGAAGCGCTGGCGGGAGAGCAGCCAGTCGCGCAGGCGGTAGGTGGTGGTGCCGCGCCCGGTGCCCTTGGCCTCGACGACCTCGATCGCGCGGGCGATGGCCGCCGTCTTGTCCAGGCCGTCGAGCTCGCCGGAGTTGACCAGGACGCCCTCACCGGTGGTGGCCACCCCGGACACGGCCGGGTCCTCCTCGCCCGTGTCCACGACAGCGCGCACCGGCAGGCCCATGGCGCGGGCGAAGTCGAGGTCGCGCTGGTCGTGGGCGGGCACGGCCATGATCGCTCCGGTGCCGTAGTCGGCGAGCACGTAGTCCGAGGCCCACACGGGCAGGCGCTCCCCCGTCAGCGGGTTGACCGCGTGGCGGCCGAGGAACACGCCGGTCTTGGGGCGGTCCGTGGCCTGGCGATCGATGTCGGAGACCTTCTTGAGGTCCTCGCGGTAGGCCTCGAGGTCGGCCCGGGCGTCGTCGGAGACGAGCTCGAGGGCCAGCGGGGCGTCTGCGGCCACCACCATGAAGGTGGCCCCGAACAGGGTGTCCGGGCGGGTGGTGAACACGGTGACGGAGGGGCCGTCCTCCACCTGGAAGTCCACGTGCGCGCCCTCGGAGCGGCCGATCCAGTTGCGCTGCATCGCGAGGACCCGCTCGGGCCAGTGACCGGTGAGCTGGTCCATGTCGTCCAGGAGCGCGTCCGCGAACCGCGTGATGCGGAAGTACCACTGGTTCAGCGTGCGCTTGGTGACCTCGGTGCCGCAGCGCTCGCACGTGCCGTCCACGACCTGCTCGTTGGCGAGCACGGTCTGGTCCTTCGGGCACCAGTTGACGGGCGAGTCCTTGCGATAGGCGAGGCCCTCCTTGTGGAGCTCCTGGAAGAGCCACTGCGTCCAGCGGTAGTACTCGGGGTCGGAGGTGTGCAGCTCGCGGGTCCAGTCCACGGCGATCCCATAGCGCTGGAACGAACGCTTCTGGGTCTCGATGTTGGCATAGGTCCACGCGGCCGGGTGCGCGTCGCGCTTGATGGCCGCGTTCTCGGCCGGGAGACCGAACGAGTCCCAGCCGATGGGGTGCAGCACGTCGTAGCCGCGCTGCAGCCAGTAGCGGGCCACGACGTCGCCCATCGCGAACGCCTCCGCGTGGCCCATGTGCAGATCGCCCGAGGGGTAGGGGAACATGTCCACCACGGTGCGCCGCTCGGCGCCGTCCTCCCGCGGGGTGAACGTGCCCGCCTGCTCCCAGTACCCGGCCCAGCGCGCCTCCACCTCTCGGAACGAGTACTCTGCGTCCGCGGGGACCTCGGGAGTGGCGGGGGCGGGGGTCTCGGAGGTCTGGCTCACGGCGGTTCGTGTCCTAACGCGGTCGGGGTGGAGGAGCGGTGGCGGCGGGGGCGGGACGTTCGCGCGACGGCATGACGGCGGACCCGCCCGCGCGTGTGCGGGGCGGGTCCATCCTACGGCGTCGGCTCAGGCGCGGTGGGATCCCTCGGCCCGGCCCGGGTCGTCCTCGAGCTCCGCGTCCAGGTCCCGGGCGACCTGGCGCTCGATCGCGCCCGTCACCGCCGCGGGCTCGGCGACGGAGTGGGCGGCCGCCTCCTCGAGGGCGTCCGCGTGCGCGGTCGTGAAGCGCTTCTCCGGGTGCCGCTGCAGGCGGATGAGGGAGGAGAGGCGCAGGCGCAGGGTCCGCTCG
This sequence comes from Micrococcus sp. NPDC078436, assembly GCF_040702705.1. Classification (NCBI taxonomy): domain Bacteria; kingdom Bacillati; phylum Actinomycetota; class Actinomycetes; order Micrococcales; family Micrococcaceae; genus Micrococcus; species Micrococcus sp. NPDC078436. The sequence goes on from NZ_JBFBLX010000002.1 coordinate 28,078, forward strand.
GCGGAGAGCTCCCCGCGGTGGGTCAGCCACCAGGCCACCAGGACCACGGCCAGGAGCAGGCCGAGGTAGCCCAGGAACGGGTAGACCACGTTCATCAGGGTGCCGAAGCCGAGGAAGCTCACCGCGAAGCCCACCAGGGTGACGGCGATGAACGCGGGGCGGTAGCGGTCGGGGCGGTCCGCCGAGATGCGCCGGCCCAGGGCGTAGAACATGCCGATGGCCGAGTTGTAGATCATGGCGTAGATGACCGCCAGCATGGCCCACCCCAGCACGGGGTGGATCGCGCCGAAGAGCTCGAGCATGGGCACGGAGGCGTGCCCGATCCGGTCGAAGTTCAGGTAGAGCAGCACGCCCGCCATGACCATGAGGACCGTGTAGAGCAGTCCGCCGGCGAGCCCACCGAAGAACGCCTCGCGCGGGTTGGTGATGGAGCCGCCGATGACGAGGCACATGGACACGGCCATCACGAGGACGAGTCCGGTGTAGTTCAGGGCCGAGAGCCACCACGGGTTGATGGGGGTGGCGGTCTGGGCCGCCATCGCCTCGTTGGCGGTGAAGGAGCCGTCCAGGGTGAGCACCGTGGCGAGGAACGCTCCCACGACGGCGACCACGACGAACGGCGTGAGCCCGGAGATGATGGAGGAGACCTTCTCCACGTCCAGCAGGCCGGTGACGATCACGAGCGCCGTCATGATGGCGGCACCCGCCCAGGTCGGCCACCCGAGCTGCTGGTGCATGGTCGCGCCGGCACCGGCCAGCATCACGAAGCCGATCGCGAAGAGCGTGATGGAGACGCTGACGTCCAGGATGCGGGCGATCACCGGGTGGGTCACGCTGCGGAACACGGCCTTGTGCTCGTTGGCCAGGAAGGCGCTGCCGAGCTGAAGGATCACCGCGCCGCCCACGGCCACGAGGACGCCGGCGAGGATCGCCCCCCAGATGCCGATCTCGCCGAACCCGACGAAGTACTGGATCACCTCGGCGCCGGTGGCGAAGCCCGCCCCGACGACGAGGCCGACGAAGGCGAGTGCGATCTTGGCCGATCTGAACACGGCGGAGCTCTGCATGGGGTTCCTTATCCTCGGGGGCAGGGCGCGGCACACCGAGGTCGATTCCCCGGTGCGGCCTCCGCAAGGGTAGTGGCGGGCCCGGGGGTCCGCCCAGGAAGCATGGGCGCTGGGCGCCGCCCTGTGCACGGTCTCACGCCCTGCCGAGGAGGCCTCCACCGCCCGGCGCCACCGATCCAGCAGGCGCTCGCGCACGCTCGCCGCCATGGCCGGCTCCCACCGGCGGTCTTCGCGCCACAGGGAGCACAGGGCGGCCTCGTCCGGCCAGACGCCGACGGCGAGTCCGGCCGCCCACGCCGCCCCCATGACGGTGGTCTCGGCCACCGCGGGGCGCACGACCGGCAGGTCCAGGATGTCCGCCTGGAACTGGAGGAGGCCCGCGTCGGCGGTCATCCCGCCGTCCACGCGCAGCTCCCGGATGCGCGTCCCCGTGTCCGCCGTCAGGGCCTCGAGCAGGTCCCGGCTCTGGTAGGCCGTCGCCTCCACCGCGGCCCGGGCGAGGTGGCCGCGATTGGCGAATCCGGTCAGGCCGGCGATGAGCCCGCGGGCGTCGGCCCGCCAGTGCGGCGCGAAGAGGCCCGCGAAGGCGGGGACGATCACCACGCCGCCGTTGTCCGGCACCGTGGCCGCGGCCGCCTCGACCTCCTCGGACGTGGAGATGATCCCGAGGCCGTCGCGAAGCCACTGCACGAGCGCCCCGGCCACGGCCACGGACCCCTCGAGGGCGTAGCGCATCGGCTCCCCCGCCCGCTGGTAGGCGACCGTGGAGACGAGGCCGTGCGCCGACGTCGGCCGCTGCGTCCCCGTGTGCTGGAGCAGGAAGCAGCCAGTCCCGTAGGTGTTCTTCGTGTCCCCGGGGCGGAAGAGCGCCTGGCCGAAGCACGCGGCCTGCTGGTCCCCCAGCACCCCGGCCACGGGGACGCCCGCCAGCGTCTCGTGGCCGGTGACCTCGCCGAGCACGCCCACCGAGGGCACGATGCGCGGCGCCATCGCCTCCCACTCCTCGGGGTCGAGCCCGAAGAGCTCGAGCATGGGGGCGCTCCATCGCCCCGTCTCGAGGTCCATCAGGAGGGTGCGCGAGGCGTTCGTCACGTCGGTGACGTGGACCCCGCCGTGGACGCCGCCCGTGAGGTTCCACACGAGCCACGAGTCCACGGTTCCGACCCGCAGCCGCCCCGCGGCCGACAGCGCGCGGGCCTCCGGGACCTCGTCCAGGATCCAGCGGATCTTGGACGCGGAGAAGTAGGAGGCCAGGGGCAGGCCGGTGCGGGCGCGGGCCGCGTCCTCATGGCCGTCGGCGCGCAGGCGGGCGACGGCGTCGGCGGTGCGCGTGTCCTGCCACACGATGGCCCGGTGCACGGGCCGGCCGGTGGCCGCGTCCCACGCCACGGTGGTCTCGCGCTGATTCGTGATCCCCACTGCGGCGATGTCACGCGGGCCCCGGTGCGCGCGCGCCAGGGCGAGCGCGGTGAGCTCCCGGACGGCCTCCCACAGCTCCGTCGGATCGTGCTCGACCCACCCCGCGTGCGGGAAGTGCTGGACGTGCTCGCGCTGCGCACTCGCCACCACGTGCCCGTCGGCGCCCACCACCGCCACCCGGGTCGAGGTGGTCCCCTGGTCGATCGCGACGACGGCGGTGCGGCTCATGGGAGTGGCCCTCACGGGCGGCGCCCCCGCCTCATCGAGGCGGGGGGCGCCGTCGCGCGGGCCGGTCAGCGGTGGAGCTGCTTGGCCATCGGGCCGGTGATCATGTAGGTGCAGTCGCTCTGGATGTTGGCGAACAGGGCGCGACCGCCGCCGAAGCAGGGGCCGGCCCACTCGCCGCGCTCGGCGAGGTCCTTGGCCAGGGCCGAGGAGCCGGCACGCTCGGTGAACGCGGCGAGGTGGTTCGGGTCCGAGCCGTCCTCGGCGATCACGACGCCGCCCCACGGGGAGACGGTGATGTTGTCCGGGGCGTCGAAGTCACTGCCCACGGCCCAGGACTCCTTGAGGGTCATGGTCTGCTCCGCGAAGGAGTAGTACATGATCATGCCCTGGTTGGCGACGGCCTCGGGGTGCTCGCCGTCCTTGACGATGGAGTGGGTGAACCACAGGCCCTCGCCGGCGTCGTCGCTCCAGACGCCCTCGATCTTGCGGTGCGTGGTCGCGCCCGGGAACTGCTGGCGCAGGTCGGTGGTCTGCGCCTGGCGGTCGGCGCCGCCCTCGCCCAGCTGGGTGGCGATGCCCGGACGCAGGGTGACGCCCTGCGGTGCGGTCCAGCGGTAGAACAGGCCGCCCTTGGTGTCCTCGGTGAGGTAGGCGCTCGAGAGGTCGGCGCCGATCTCGGCACCCTCCCACACGGCGCGGCCCCAGGCTTTGATGGGCAGCGGGATCTGCTGGGCCACCGGCTCGGGGGAACACCTCGAAGACGTAGCCGTGGTCCTTCTGCAGGGTGGAGGCCTGGCCGTTCACGGAGCTGGTGACGGTCTGCCCGACGCGCTCGGTGGTCTCCTCACAGGCCAGCCAGGAGCCCCACGGGGTGGTGCCGCCGGCGCAGTTGCGGATGGTGCCGGAGAGGCCGACCCGCTGCTGGGCGAGCTCGCCCGAGCGGGAGACCTCGACGACGGTGTTGCCGCCCATGCCGGTGGGGCAGCCCGCGTCGTAGACGGTGCCGGGGACCAGTGGCACCGGGACCTTGGCGTTCGCGCGGCACTCGTGGTTGCGCACGAGGCGGGTCACGCCGGCGCGGTCGAAGGCGCCCATGCCGTCCTCGGAGAGGGCGGGCAGCTGGGCGCCGGCGGCGACGGCGGAGCTGATGTGGCGGGGCTTGGCGGCGGCGGTCTGCGCACCGGCCACGGTGAGGCCGGCGGCGGCGGATCCGGCGAAGAAGGAGCGGCGGGAGAGGCTCATGGGTGGACCTTTCCACAGGGAGGGATGTCACCCCGTGCTCGGAGGGCGACGGGATCAGTGCAGGTCAGCGAGGTGGCGATCCCGCGTCCACGTGCTGAACCCCGCCACACGCACCGGTGAACACGTGCGGGCCCCCCTGCGGAGCGTGCTCACTAGGCTGGGGGCGTGAAGCAGAACGACGACGCCGGCAGCGGCGCCCCCGTGCCGCCCGGGCACCGGGTGAGACTCTGGGACCGGGTCCGGATCCCGCGCCCGGACGACGGGCCTGGCTCGCTGACCGGATGCCCCGCGCGGATCCCCCGACGGCGCGAGGTGACCGTCCCCGACCCCGTGGCCGGGTCCGGCGTCGACGTGGCGGTGTGGGAGTACGCACCGGTGGGCCCGGCGGACGGGTCCAGGGGCGTCGATCCCGATGCCGCCCCCCGCCTGGTCTTCGTGCACGGATTCCGCGGTGACCACCACGGGCTCGCGCTCATCGCCGACGCGCTGCCCGAGTTCGCGATCTCCTCGATCGATCTGCCCGGCTTCGGCGCGTCCGGGGCCTTCCCCGCGGCCGAGCACTCGGTGGCGCACCACGCGGATGCGGTGGCCGCCGTCGTCCACGCGCTGGCGCTCGCGGAGCCTCCCCTGCTCGTCGCCCACTCGTACGGGTCGATCGTCGCGTCCCACCTCGTGGCCCGGGACCCCTCCGCGTGGCACCGGCTCGTGCTGCTCAACCCGATCGCCGAGCCCGCCCTGGACGCGTCGGGGTCGTGGACGGCGGCGGCGGCGGCCGCCGTCGCGCAGGGGTACTACGAGGTCGCGGCGCGTCTGCCCGAGCGCGCCGGGCGCGCCCTGCTGGGCGCGGCGCCCGTGGTGTGGGCCACCACCGTCGTCATGAGTCGAACCACGGACAGGCGCGTCCTGGCCTACACCCATGATCAGCACCGCCGGTACTTCTCCCTCTTCGCCTCACGGCGCATGCTCTCCGAGTCCTACCGGGCCTCCACGACGTCCACGGCCCTCGACGCCGCCGCGGGGCTCGCGCTGCCCGTGGTCCTCGCGGCGGGTGCCGAGGATCCGCTGGGATCCGTGGCCGCACAGGAGCGCCTCGCCGCCGCGATCGCCGCGGCGGGAGGGACGGCCGACCTGCAGGTGCTGCCCGGCGTGGGCCACCTGCTGCACTACGAGCGGCCGCTCGCGTGCGCGAGGCTCATCCGGGAGGCCGCGCACCCGAGGTGACCGGCCGTGGCGGGTCCTGGACGGAGGCCGTGCGGGGCCGCCCGGCTAGAGCACCCCCGGCGGGTCCAGCCGCACGCGCACGGCCTTCTGCTCGCGGCGCGCGCTCGCCGCGGAGCGGGCCGTGCGCAGCACCGCGACCGTCTCGTCCGCGGCGGCGTAGGGGAAGAGGAGCAGCGCGCGGTGCTGGGTCTCGTCCACAGGGTCCGGCACGGGGCCGATCCACGGCAGCGGGGCCGCGTCGCCGGGACGGGCGCCCGGCTCGAGGTCGAGGGAGGGCTCGGCGTCGGGCCCCACCCGCCGCCTCTCGCGTCGCGCGGCCTCGACCAGGCCCAGGTACTCCTTCACGGCGGCGGCGTCCCCCGTCACCTCGGCGAGCCGCCCGGCGGGCGGCAGGCGCAGCTCCCGACGCTCCGCGACCTGGTGGCTCGCGAAGCCCGCGGGATCGCGCCGCACGAGGGCGCCGACGACCCCGTCGTGCTCGGCGGTCACCACCACGGTGCCCCCTTCGGACGCCGGGCGGACCAGGCACGCCGCTGCCAGCCAGCGGGCGAGCACCCGAGAGGGCACGTCGAGCCCCTCGCGCTGGAGCTGGGCGTCGCCGTCGAGGAGCAGCGCCGCCGCGTAGCCGCCGGGAGCGGTGGGCTCGGCACCCACGGTGGCCACGACGACGGCCGGCGCGTCCGCCACGGAGCCGAGGCGGTGCTGGCCGGAGGAGGCGTGGACGGGGACTCCGGGGAAGGAGCGGCCGAGCTCGTCGGCGGTCCGGTCCACACCGCGCGCGCCGGCGCGGACGTGCGTGCCGCCGCACTCGGTGCAGCGGAATGCCCGCTCGCGGGTGCCGCACCAGCGGCACGCGAGCTCACCGCGTTCGGCGGCGTGCCGGTCGCGGAACGCGAGCGGGCCGGAGCACTCCCGGCACCGGGCGGGGGTGCGGCACCGCTCGCAGACGAGCGCGGGGATGAACCCGGCGCGGGCCACCTGGACGAGCACCGGCCCGGGACGGGCACCGGTCAGGGCCTCGCGCGCGGCGGCCCACGCGGCGTGCGGCAGGCGGGCGCGCCGGGCGAACGGGTCGCGCGCGCTCTCCCACGCGTCCGCCGTGGCGACCACGCGCGGGCCGATCGCCCGCTGGAGCTCGCGGCCGGGACCGAGGTGCAGCAGCCAGCCGGCCTCCACGAGGCGCTGGACCGGCACAGAGCGGGAGGGGCCGGCGAAGAGGAGCGCGCAGCCCGAGGCCCGGGCCCGCTCGAGCACGACCTCGCGCACGTGGAAGTAGGGGCTGCGCGGCTCGGCGTAGGCGTCGTCGCCGTCGTCCCACATCACCACCAGTCGGAGATCCTTCAGCGGCGCCCAGGCGGCGGCGCGTGTGCCCGCGACGATCCGCACGGTGCCCTCGAGGGAGTGCAGGTGCGCACGGTACCGCGGGGTGTTCCCGTCCTCGGAGCCGATGCGGGCGTAGGCCTCCCCGCCCACGGCGCGGTCGAGGGCGGCACACAGCCGGTCGAGGTCGCGGTGGTCGGGCACCAGCAGCAGGACGCTCCCGCCGGAGGCTGCCACGGTGCGGGCCAGCGCGGCGAGGGCCTCGGCCTCGTCCCACTCCCCCACGCGGCTCGGGACGGCGGCGGCGGCCCGGACCCCGTCCCCCGCGCACGCGGCGGCGACGAAGGCGGCGCCGCCCTGGAGCGACTCCCAGACGGTGGGCTCGGCCGCCGCCGGGGCGCCGTCACCGCCCGGGGCGTCGTCGTCAGGGGTCTCGACCCGGGCGACCGGGTGGTCCGCCGTCGGCTCCGCCGTGCGTGCCGCGAGGATCTCCTTCTCGACCTGCACGACCCGCGGGGGCACCGCCGCGCGCAGCACGTCCGTGGCGATGCCCGCCTGCCGGGCGGCCACGGCCCGCGCCACCGCGAGGACCTCCTCTGTCAACGGCGGGACCGCCGTGAGCACGGAGGTGAGCGCCGTCAGTTGGGCCCCCGTGACCGGCTCGGCCTCCCGGGAGACGAGCCAGCCGGTCATCTCCCGGCCGCCGAAGCGCACGCCGACCCGGGAGCCGGGAACGGCCCGCGCGTCGAGCTCGGCCGGGACGAGGTAGTCGAACTCTCGGTCCAGGTGCGGGACGGGCGTGTCCAGCAGGACGCGGGCCACCGGGTCCTCCGGCCAGCCCTCCGCGCTCTCGGGCAGGCGGGGCCGCGCCTCAGAGGCGGGAAGGGCGAACAGCGCGTCCGTGATGGCTCACACCCCGCTCAGACGCCGGCGGCGCGGCGCAGCTCTTCCACCCGGTCCGTGCGCTCCCACGTGAAGTCCGCCTCTTCGCGGCCGAAGTGGCCGTGCGCCGCCGTGCGGCGGTAGATGGGGCGCAGCAGGTTGAGATGCTTCACGATGGCCGAGGGTCGCAGGTCGAAGACCGCGTTCACGGCGTCGATGATCGTCTCGTCGGAGACGGCGCCCGTGCCGAAGGTCTCCACGTAGAGCCCCACGGGACGGGCGGAGCCGATGGCATAGGCCACCTGGAACTCGGCGCGCTTCGCGAGCCCTGCGGCCACCACGTTCTTGGCCACCCAGCGCAGCGCGTAGGCCGCGGAGCGGTCCACCTTCGACGGGTCCTTGCCCGAGAAGGCCCCGCCGCCGTGGCGGGCCATGCCGCCGTAGGTGTCGACGATGATCTTGCGGCCGGTCAGGCCGGCGTCGCCCACGGGCCCGCCGATGACGAACTTGCCGCCGGGGTTCACGATGATGCGCGTGTCCGAGGCGTCGAGGCCGGAGAGGTCGATGATCGGTCGGATCACGTGCTCCTCGACGTCGCGGCGCAGCTGCTCCTGGGAGACCACGTCGTGGTGCTGGGTGGAGACCACCACGGTCTCGACCGTGCGGGGCACGTGCTGCGCGTCGTACCCCACGGTGACCTGCGTCTTCCCGTCGGGCAGCAGGTACGGCATGGGCGAGTGCTCCTGCTGGCGCACCTTCGTCAGCCGCTCGGAGAGGCGGTGCGCGAGGTGGATGGGCATCGGCATGAGCGTGGGGGTCTCGTCCGTGGCGTAGCCGAACATGATGCCCTGGTCTCCCGCGCCCTGCTCGTCGTCGACGTCCGCGGAGCCGTACTCGCGCGCCTCGAGCGAGCGGGAGACCCCGGCGAAGATGTCCGAGGACTGCTGGCCGATGGAGATGCTGACGCCGCACTGGGCGCCGTCGAAGCCGTTGGCCGAGGAGTCGTAGCCGATGTCCAGGATGGTCTCGCGCACGAGCTTCGGGATCTCCACGTACGCGGACGTGTTGACCTCGCCGGCCACCTGGACGAGCCCCGTGGTGGTGAGCGTCTCTACGGCCACCTTCGCGGACGGGTCCGCGGCGAGGATGGCGTCCAGGATGGCGTCCGAGATCTGGTCGCAGATCTTGTCCGGGTGCCCGGCCGTGACGGACTCGGAGGTGAAGAGGCGGAGCTCACCGCCGCTCACCCCGCGGTACGGCTCGGTGGGTCGGGAGGGGCTCTGCTGGGCGGCATCGGTCATGCGTCCCACTCTAGAACAGCGGGCGGGCGGGGCACGGCGTCGTCCACAGCCGCGCGGCGCGCGGGCCGCGGCCGCCGCCGCGTCACGGCCGACGTCGAGGGAGCGGGTCAGGGGCCCGCGGCCACCTCGGCTGCCACGGCCTCGATGACGACTCCGGCCGCCTCCGCCTTGGTCCCCGCGCGGTGCAGCGGCGCGCGCCCGTCCGCGAAGAGCACCGTGACCTCCGTGAGGTCCTGGCCGAACACCTTGTCCGTCCCGACCTCGTTGACCACGAGCATCTCGCAACCCTTGCGGGCCAGCTTCGCGCGGCCGTAGTCGAGCACGGACGACGTGGCGTCCCCGGTCTCCGCGGCGAAGCCCACGATCACGGGGGCCATGGACTCCCCTGCGGCGCGCGTGCGGACGGCCGTGGCGAGCACGTCCGGGGTGCGCTCCAGGACGATGGTCGGAGCGCCGCCGTCGTCCGTCTTCTTGATCTTGGCCTGGGCCACCTGCGCCGGACGGAAGTCCGCGACGGCGGCGGCCATGATGAGCACGTCGGTGTCCGCGGCCTGGGACAGGACGGCGTCGAGCAGCTCCTGCGTGGACTCCACCCGGGTGACGTCGGCGCCCGCAGGCGGCTCGACGGACATGGCGGCGCCGATGAAGCGCACGCGCGCCCCCGCGGCCAGGGCGGCCTCGGCGAGGGCCACGCCCTGCTTGCCGGAGGAGCGGTTCCCGAGATAGCGCACGGGATCGAGCGGCTCGCGGGTGCCGCCGGCCGTGATCACGACGGTGCGCCCGGCCAGGGGGCCGTGCGGGACTGACTCGCCCGACGCGGCGGACGTCGACGCCGACGGGGCGGTCACGGCCGCCTCACGGTCCCTGGCGGGCGCGGCGATGGCCGCGGCCTGGGCGGCGGCCCAGATGTCCTCGGGCTCGGGCAGGCGGCCGGGGCCGGAGTCCCGGCCGGTGAGCCGGCCGGACGCCGGCTCCACCACGGTCACGCCGCGCTCGCGCAGCAGTGCCGTGTTGGCCCGCGTGGCGGGGTGGTGCCACATCTCCGTGTGCATGGCCGGGGCCAGCACGACGGGGCAGGTGGCCGTGAGCAGCACATTCCCCAGCAGGTCCGGCGCGAGCCCGGCCGCGGTGCGCGCGAGCAGGTCGGCCGTGGCCGGGGCCACCACCACCAGGTCGGCCGAACGGCCCACCCGGACGTGGTTCACCTCGTCCACGGCCTCGAACGTGTCCGTCCGCACGGGTCGCCCCGAGAGGGCCTCCCACGTGGGGGCGCCCACGAACTTCAGCGCGCTGGGCGTGGGGACCACGGTGACGCCGTGGCCCGCCTCCGTCATGAGACGCAGCAGGAGGGCGGACTTGTACGCGGCGATGCCGCCGCCGACCCCCAGCACGATCTCCATGGCGGGATCAGGACTCCTGCGCGTCCTCGTCGGCCGGCGCGCCGGCCTCGGGCTCCGCCTGCTCGCCCTCCTCGGCGCGCACGGCCTCGCCCGCCTCGGCGATCTCGGCGGGGTCGCCCACGGGCTGGCCGGCGTCCGAGTGCTCGAGGAGCGAGAAGGGGTCGTCGTCGCCCGGGAGGGAGAAGTCGCCGAAGTCCTCGGCGGCGAGGTCGGCCGCGGGGGTGGGCTCCTGCTCCTCGCGGGAGACCAGCAGGTCCGACTCGATCTCGCGCAGCGAGATGGAGAGGGACTTCTCGTTCAGGGAGGTGTCCACGAGGGGGCCCACGTACTCGAAGAGGCCCTCGTGGAGCTGCGAGTAGTAGGCGTTGATCTGGCGAGCGCGCTTGGCGGCGAAGAGCACCAGGGCGTACTTCGAGTCCACCCGCTCCAGGAGGGAGTCGATGGGCGGGTTGACGATGCCGTCGTACTGTTCGGTCACGAGTTCTCCAGAGTCTGTCGCTGTCTTCACTGGCCCGGTTCCCGCCGGGCGGCGGCCAGGTCCTAGGCCTGGGGCGAACGGCGCTCGGGGTCCAGCCCCATGAGTCTCACCAGTTCATCGGCGGCCCGCTCGACGGTGTCGTTCACGACGACGGCGTCGAACTCGGGTTCCGCGGCGAGCTCCAGTCTAGCCGTATCCAGACGGCGCCGCTGTTCCTCGGGTCCCTCGGTGCCGCGCCCGACGAGCCGGGACACCAGCTCGTCCCAGCTCGGCGGGGCGAGGAACACGAAGGTGGCGTCCGGCATCGACCGCCGCACCTGGCGGGCACCCTGGAGGTCGATCTCGAGGAGCACGTGGCGTCCGGCCGCCACGGCCTCCTCGACGCGGTCCCGCCGCGTGCCGTAGCGGTTGAGCCCGTGCACCACGGCCCACTCGAGCATCTGGTCCCGCTCCACCAGCTCGTCGAACTCCTCGGGCGAGGTGAAGAAGTAGTGCACCCCGTCCTGCTCGCCCGGCCGGGCCGGGCGGGTGGTGGCGGAGACCGAGAGCCAGGCCTGGGGGAAGTGGTCCCGGACGTAGGCGGAGACGGTGCCCTTGCCCACGGCGGTGGGCCCGGCCAGCACGGTCACGCCGGGGCCGGGGGCGACGACGGCGGTCCGCGCGGCGGGGATGGCGGGCACCGGGCCCTGGTCGTTCAGCTCGGTCACGCGCGCTCCTGGGACGGCGGCCGGGCTCACCGCGATACGGCGCTCACCGGTCCGCGACGGGGGTGGGGGTCACCGGCCAATATAGGCGATCAGCGCCTCGCGCTGGCGCCGGCCCAGTCCCCTGAGGCGCCGCGGCGCGGAGATCTCGCACGCCTCCATGACGGCCTGGGCGCGGACCTCCCCCACGCCGGGGAGCGCCTGGAGCAGGTCCACGGTGCGCAGCCGGGCGATCGCCGGATCGGCGTCCGCGCGCTCGAAGACATCGTGGAGGGTGACCTCGCCCTCCGCGAACGAGGCCTTCAGCGCGGCACGCGCCTGCCGCGCCTCGAGTGCCTTCGAGCGCGCCTCGGCCCGCTCGGCCGTGCTGAGTTCCCGCAGTGCCATGGGCCGCCCCCTTCTCTGTCGCGCGATGCGCGGCGTCACCGAACCGTTCGATGTTCAACGGATCGGAGAATCACCGATCTGAGAGGGGAAGATACCACTTCGTGTGCCGTCGGTCACTTGGCGCGCAGGAGTCATGTCATCCACCCAGGTCAGCGCGACTCTGCTCGAGGGAGGCGATCAGGCCCGCCAGGGTCGGCCCCGCCGCGAGGATGCCGCGGGAGGACGTCGCCAGCACCTGCGGCCACGCCGGGCCGAAGCCCGCGCGCATGCCCGCGGCCGTGGCGCCCTGGGCGCCGAAGCCGGGCGCCAGCAACGGGCCGCCCGCGTCCTCGAGCCGCATGCCCAGTCGCGCGGCCTCCTCGGCGACGGTCGCCCCGACGACGAGCCCCACGGGCCCCCACTCGCCGGGTGCGGCCAGCCGGGCGTTGAGCTCGGCGGCGGCCTCCGTGATCCGTCGTGCGACGGCGCCGCCCTCCTCCCCCACGCCCACGTGCTGCACGTCGCGACCCTCGGGGTTCGAGGTGAGCGCGAGCACGAACACGCCGCGTCCGGCGGCGTGCGCGGTCTCCGCGGCGGCGGTCAGCGTCCCGAAGCCCAGATACGGGCTCAGGGTCACCGCGTCGGCGGCCAGCGGGGAGGCGTCCTCGAGCCACGCGGCGGCGTAGCCCGCCATCGTGGAGCCGATATCCCCCCGCTTGGCGTCCGCGATGGTGAGCACGCCCGCGGCCCGGGCCTCGGAGAGGAGCCGCTCGAGGGCCGCGAAGCCGGCCGATCCGTGGCGCTCGTACAGGGCCACCTGGGGCTTCAGGGCCGCGACGCGCGGGCACTCACCGCCCGCGGCGGCCTCGAGGGCGGTGAGGGAGAAGGACTCCAGGCCCGCGGCCGTGTCCGGCAGCCCCCACGCCCGCAGCAGGACGGGATGCGGGTCCACGCCCAGGCACAGCGGCCCGGCCGCCGCCATGGCGTCGGCGAGGCGCCGCCCGAACGGCGTGCGCGAGGCCCGTGCGGCGCACTCTTCGCTCACGCGGACGCCCCGGCGCGCACGGCCTGCTGGAGGCGCTCGTCGTGCTCCTGGAGGGAGGTCACGCTCCACTCGTAGGTGCGCATCGCCTCGATCGCCTGCAGGCACGCAGCGAACTCGGCGACGGTCGTGATCACCGGCACGCCCAGCGAGGTCGCGGCCGCGCGGATCTCGTAGCCGTCCGTGCGGGCGTCGCCGCCCGAGGGCGTGTTGAGCACCAGGTCCACGGTCCCGGCGTGCAGCTGCTCGAGCACCGTGCCCACGCCGTCCTCGCGTCCGGCCTCGGCGATCTTCGCCACGGTCTCCGCGGGGATCCCGTTGCGGCGCAGCACCTCGGCGGTGCCGCCCGTGGACACGACCTGGAAGCCCAGGTCCACGAGGCGCTTGGCCTGCCCGACGACGGCCCGCTTGTCCCGGTTGGCCACCGAGACGAACACGCGGCCCTGGGTGGGCAGCGGGCCGCCCGCGGCTGCCTGGGACTTGGCGAAGGCCGTGTCGAAGTACTTGTCGATGCCCATGACCTCGCCGGTCGAGCGCATCTCCGGGCCGAGCAGCGAGTCGACGACGCGCCCCTCCCTGGTCCGGAAGCGGGTGAAGGGCAGGACGGCCTCCTTGACCGCGACGGACGCGCCCAGGGGGAGCGAGCCGCCGTCGTAGGCCGTGGGCAGGACGCCCGCGTCCTGGAGGTCCGCGATCGAGCGGCCCACGCCGATGAGCGCGGCGGCCTTGGCCAGCTGCACGCCCGTGGCCTTGGACACGAACGGCACCGTACGGGACGCGCGGGGGTTCGCCTCGATGACGTAGAGGACGTCCGAGGCCAGCGCGAACTGGATGTTGATGAGGCCGCGCACGCCCACGCCCTCGGCGATCAGCCGGGTGGCGCGGTGCACGCGCTCCACCACGTCCGGGCCGAGGGTCACGGGCGGGAGCACGCACGCCGAGTCGCCGGAGTGGATGCCGGCCTCCTCGATGTGCTCCATGACGCCGCCGAGGTAGAGCTCCGTGCCGTCGAACAGCGCGTCGACGTCGATCTCGATCGCGTCCTCGAGGAAGCGGTCCACGAGCATCGGCTTGTCCGGGGTGATCTCGGTCGCGTGCGTCACGTAGTGCGCCAGCGCCTCCTCCGTGTAGACGATCTCCATGCCGCGGCCGCCGAGCACGTAGGACGGGCGGACCAGCACGGGGTAGCCGATCTCGTCCGCCACGCGCTTGGCGTCCTCGAAGGACACCGCGGTGCCGTTCTTCGGGGAGATCAGCCCGGCCGCGTCGAGCACGCGGGCGAACTCCCCGCGGTGCTCGGCGAGGTCGATCGCCGCCGGGGAGGTGCCGAGGACCGGCACGCCGGCGTCGGCGAGCTGCTGGGCGAGCTTGAGCGGGGTCTGGCCGCCGAGCTGGACGAAGACGCCCAACACGCCGCCGGAGGCCTCCTCCGCCGCGATGACCTCGAGGACGTCCTCGAGGGTGAGCGGCTCGAAGTACAGGCGGTCCGAGATGTCGTAGTCCGTGGAGACGGTCTCGGGGTTGCAGTTGACCATGACGGTCTCGTACCCGGCCTCACGCAGCGCCATGGTGGCGTGCACGCACGAGTAGTCGAACTCGATGCCCTGGCCGATGCGGTTGGGGCCCGAGCCGAGGATGACCACGGACTTCCCCTCGTGCGGGGTCACCTCGGTCTCGAGGTCGTAGGACGAGTAGCGGTAGGGCGTGAACGCCTCGAACTCGGCGGCGCACGTGTCCACGGTCTTGAACACGGGCCGGACGCCGAGGGCGTGGCGGACGCCGCGGACCACGTCGGGGTCCATGTGGCGCAGGCGGCCGATCTGCTCGTCCGAGAAGCCGTGCCGCTTCGCGCGGCGCAGCAGGTCCTCCGTGAGCTGCTCCGCGGTGCGGACCTCGTCGGCGACCTCGTTGACCAGCATGAACTGGTCCAGGAACCACGGGTCGATCGCGGTGGCCTCGAAGGCCTCCTCGAGCGTGGCGCCGGCGTACAGGGCCTGCTGGGTCTGGGCGAGGCGCTGCGTGGTGGCGGTGCGGGCCCGCTCGAGGAGGGCCTTCGGATCCGCGTCCCGGTCGAAGGCGAGCTCGGAGCCCTTCTGCTCGAGGGAGCGCAGCGCCTTCTGGAGCGCCTCCGTGAAGTTGCGGCCTATGGCCATGGCCTCGCCCACGGACTTCATGGTGGTGGTGAGCGTGGGGTCCGCGGCGGGGAACTTCTCGAACGCGAAGCGCGGGACCTTCACCACCACGTAGTCGAGCACCGGCTCGAAGGAGGCGGGCGTCTTGCGGGTGATGTCGTTGGGGATCTCGTCCATCGTGTAGCCCAGGGCCAGCTTCGTGGCGATCTTGGCGATCGCGAAGCCGGTGGCCTTCGAGGCCAGCGCGGAGGAGCGGGACACGCGGGGGTTCATCTCGATGACGACGACGCGGCCGTCCTCCGGGTTCACGGCGAACTGGATGTTGCAGCCGCCCGTGTCCACGCCGACCTCGCGGATGACGTTGATGGAGATGTCGCGCAGCTTCTGGTACTCGCGGTCCGTGAGCGTCATGGCCGGGGCCACGGTGATCGAGTCGCCGGTGTGCACGCCCACGGGGTCGACGTTCTCGATCGAGCAGACCACCACGACGTTGTCGTTGCGGTCGCGCATCATCTCGAGCTCGTACTCCTTCCAGCCGAGGATCGACTCCTCGAGGAGCACCTCGGAGGTCGGGCTGTACTGCAGGCCCTGCCCGCAGATGCGGTGCAGGTCGGCCTCGTCGTAGGCCATGCCGGAGCCGAGCCCGCCCATCGTGAAGGACGGGCGCACCACCACGGGGTACTTCAGGTCCTCGACGGCGGCGAGGGCCTCCTCCATCGTGTGCACGATGTGCGAGCGCGCGGATTCGCCGCCGGAGCGCTCCACGACGCCCTTGAACTTCTCGCGGTTCTCGCCGAGCTCGATCGCGGCGATGTTGGCGCCGATGAGCTCCACGCCGTACCGCTCCAGCACGCCGTCCCTGTCGAGGGCGATCGCGGTGTTCAGCGCGGTCTGCCCGCCCAGGGTGGGCAGGACGGCGTCCGGACGCTCCTTCTCGATGATCTTGGCGACCACCTCGGGCGTGATGGGCTCGACGTAGGTGGCGTCGGCCAGCTCGGGGTCGGTCATGATCGTGGCCGGGTTGGAGTTGACGAGGACCACGCGGATCCCCTCCTCCTTGAGCACGCGGATGGCCTGCGTGCCGGAGTAGTCGAACTCCGCGGCCTGGCCGATCACGATGGGGCCGGAGCCGATGACCAGGACGGACTTCAGGTCGGTGCGCTTGGGCATGGATCAGGCTCCTTCGGGGGTGGCGGACGGGGTGGCCGCGGCCGGCGCGCCGGCGGAGCGGCGCTCGGCGAGCATGGCGGCGAAGCGGTCGAACAGGCCCAGCGAGTCGTGCGGACCCGCGGCGGCCTCGGGGTGGAACTGCACGGAGAACGCGGGCCGGTCGACGAGGCGCAGCCCCTCCACGACGTCGTCGTTGAGGGACCAGTGGGAGACCTCGACGCGGCCGTAGCGGGCCTCGGGGGCCTGAACGACCTCGCCGATGGGCGCGTCGACGGCGAAGCCGTGGTTCTGCGAGGTGATCTCCACGCGGCCGGTGGCCTTGTCCATGACGGGCTGGTTGGGGCCGCGGTGGCCGAACGGCAGCTTGTAGGTGCCGAAGCCCAGGGCGCGGCCGAAGATCTGGTTGCCGAAGCAGATGCCGAAGTAGGGCAGCTCCGCGTCCAGCACCCGGCGCAGGGTCTCCACCTGCGCGTCGGCGGTGGCGGGGTCGCCGGGACCGTTGGAGAGGAACACGCCGTCCGGCTCGACCGCCTGGATCTCGGCGAAGCCGGCGGTGGCGGGCAGCACGTGCACGCGGATGCCGCGAGCGGCCAGGTGGCGAGGGGTGGCGGCCTTGATGCCGAGGTCGAGGGCGGCGACCGTGGCGATCGGCTCCCCCTCCCAGCCGTGGTCGGCGGGCTCGACGACGTAGCCGGACTCCGCCGTGACCGTCTCGGCGAGGCGCGCGCCCTCCATGGCCGGGGCAGCGCGGACCTCGGCGAGCAGCTCCGCCTC
Organism: Micrococcus sp. NPDC078436; assembly: GCF_040702705.1. Taxonomy (NCBI): domain Bacteria; kingdom Bacillati; phylum Actinomycetota; class Actinomycetes; order Micrococcales; family Micrococcaceae; genus Micrococcus; species Micrococcus sp. NPDC078436. Next base: position 44,824 of record NZ_JBFBLX010000002.1, read on the forward strand.
GGGGCGCTGCGCGTCCGCACCGGAGAAGATGCCGGCGCGCATGGCGCCCGAACTGCGCAGCAGGCGCGTGATCGCCCGGGTGTCCACGCCCTGGATGCCGACGATCCCCTGCGCCGTGAGCTCCTCGTCGAGGGAGCGCTCGGCACGCCAGTTGGAGGGGCGGCGGGCGGCGTCGCGCACCACGTAGCCGGCCACCCACATGGCGCGGGACTCGCGGTCCTCGTCGTTGACGCCGGTGTTGCCGATGTGCGGAGCGGTCTGGACCACGATCTGGCGGGCGTAGGAGGGGTCGGTCAGGGTCTCCTGGTAGCCGGTCATGCCGGTGGTGAAGACGGCCTCGCCGAGGGTGGTGCCGCGCGCGCCGTAGGCCCGGCCCCGGTGCACGGAGCCGTCCTCGAGGACGAGGAGGGCGCGGTCGTCGGTGCCGGCGGCGGTGCCGGGGGTCGGGGTGCTCATCGGGGGTTCTCCTGTCCTGCGGGGTCCGCGGTGGCGGTCCGGGCGCGGTCGATGATGGTCTGGAGCGCGTCGACGACGCGGTGGCGGTCCTCGGTGCGCTGCGGGCGGAAGGCCGAGGTGAGGGCGGCGTCGCCGAGGCGCCAGCCCCACGCGGCGAGCCCGCCCGGCTCGGTGAACTTGCCGGCGATCCCGGCGGAGTGCCCGACGGCGGTGAGATCGGAGGCCGGCACGAACAGGGCGTCCATCCCGGGGCGCAGGACCAGCAGGCCGGGGTGGGCGCCGGCGGCGTGCACCTCGAGGCGGGCCCTCGAGCGCAGGCCGAGGCCGTGCACGGCCACGCGGTCCAGGCGGCTCTCCTCCCGCACCGTGCCCACGTACATCCCCTCGACGGCGAGGGCCGGCTCCTGCTCGTACAGCGCGGCGGGGGCGGCGGCCGGAGCGGGGATGCCGGACTGGGCGCGGCGCCGGGAGCGCCACCCCCATGCCAGCAGCGCGAGGATCACGGCGATCGTCAGGAGCGTCGCCACGACGATGGGCAGCCACACGCCGCTGTAGTCCTTCCCCGGGGCCGTCGGGGGAACGGGACGCGCGGCGAGCACACCCTCCAGGCGCGCGAGGGCGTCGAAGCGCGGCCCGGTCACCGGCTCGCCTCGCCGGTCTCGGCGGCCGCGGGATGGCGGTAGGGCGTGGCGGGGGCGCCGTCGGCGACCACGCGGTGCCCGCGGTAGAGGGTGTGCACGGTGGCGCCCGGGAGCTCCATGCCGCGGTACGGGCTGTTGCGCGAGCGCGTCAGGTGGGCCTCGGGGTCCACGGTGCGGCGCACCGAGGGGTCCCACACCACCAGGTTCGCGACCGCGCCGACGCGCGGGGCGCCGTCGTCCTCGGCCTGGCCCTGGTCGGTGAGGCCCGCGATGCGGGCCGGGTTCACGGAGAGCACGCGGGCCACGCCGGCCCAGTCGAGCAGCCCCGTCTCCACCATGGCCTGCTGCACCACGGGCAGGGCGGTCTCCAGGCCCGTCATGCCCATCGCGGCGACCGTCCACTCGCACTGCTTCGTCTCGGGCGTGTGCGGGGCGTGGTCGGTGCCGACGGTGTCGATCGTGCCGTCGGCCAGGGCCTCGCGCAGCGCCATGACGTCGGCCTCGCGGCGCAGCGGCGGGTTCACCTTGTACACCGGGTCGTACGAGCGCACGAGCTCCTCGGTGAGGAGGAGGTGGTGCGGGGTGACCTCCGCGGTGACACGCACGCCCTGCTCCTTGGCCCAGCGGATGAGGCGCACGGAGCCCTCGGTGGAGACGTGGCAGACGTGCAGGCGGGAGTCCACGTGCTGGGCGAGCAGCACGTCGCGGGCGATGATCGCCTCCTCGGCCACGGCGGGCCAGCCGGGCAGGCCGAGGATCCCGGAGAGCTCGGACTCGTTCATCTGGGCGCCGGCGGTGAGCTTGGGCTCCTGGGCGTGCTGGGCCACGAACCCGCCGAAGGACTTCACGTACTCGAGCGCGCGGCGCATGAGCACGGCGTCGTGCACGCACATGCCGTCGTCGGAGAACATCCGCACGCGGGCCTGGGAGTCGGCCATCGCGCCGAGGTCGGCGAGGGCCTCGCCGGCCAGGCCCACGGTCACGGCGCCCACGGGGTGCACGTCGCACCAGCCGGCGTCGCGGCCCAGGCGCCAGACCTGCTCGACGACGCCCGCGGTGTCCGCGGTGGGGGTCGAGTTGGCCATGGCGTGCACGGAGGTGAAGCCGCCCATCGCGGCGGCGCGGGTGCCGGTCTCCACGGTCTCCGCGTCCTCCTTGCCGGGCTGACGCAGGTGGGTGTGGAGGTCCACGAGCCCGGGCAGGACGATCAGGCCGGTGCAGTCGAGCACCTCGGCGGCGCCGGCGGCCGGGTGGGCGGACACGTCCGGGCCGACGGCGGCGACCAGGCCGTCCACCACGAGGACGTCGGCGCTCTCTCCGGAGGCGAGGGCGGCGCCGCGCAGCAGCACGGGGGCGGGGCGGGTGACGGGAGCGCTCACGGGCGGACCTCCTGGAGGGGCTGGGCGGGCGCGGCGGAGGGCCGGCCGGGATCGTCGTGGTTGAGGACCAGGTGCAGGACGGCCATGCGCACGGACACGCCGTTGGCCACCTGCTCGAGGGCCGTGTTGCGGGGCGAGTCGGCCGCCGCGGGGCAGATCTCGAGGCCCCGGTTCATCGGCCCCGGGTGCATCACGAGCGGCTGCGCGAGGCGGCCGCCGCGCTGGGCGGAGAGCCGCGCGAACCGGTCCGCGGTCAGGCCCCACGAACGGGTGTACTCCCCCGCGGACGGGAAGAACGCGCCGCCCATGCGCTCGGCCTGCACGCGCAGCATCATGACGGCGTCGGGGGCGGCGGCGAGGGCCTCGTCCAGCGAGTAGGTGACGCGGCACGGCCACGCGTCCACGCCGACGGGCAGGAGGGTGGGCGGCGCGGCGAGGGTGACCTCCGCCCCCAGCGTCGTCAGGAGCCAGACGTTGGAGCGGGCCACGCGGGAGTGCAGGATGTCCCCCACGATCACCACGTGCATGCCGGCCAGGTCGGTGCCCGTGGGCGCCGCGCCGGTCTCGGCGGCCAGGTGGCGGCGCAGCGTGAAGGCGTCCAGCAGCGCCTGCGTGGGGTGCTCGTGGGTGCCGTCGCCGGCGTTCACCACGGCCGAGCCGACCCAGCCGGAGTCGGCCAGCTGACGGGCCGCGCCGGAGGACCAGTGGCGCATGACGATCGCGTCCGCGCCGATCGCCTCGAGCGTCTGGACGGTGTCCTTGAGGGACTCGCCCTTGGAGACGGAGGAGCCCTTCGCGGAGAAGTTGATCACGTCCGCCGAGAGGCGCTTGGCGGCCGCCTCGAAGGAGATGCGCGTCCGGGTGGAGTCCTCGAAGAAGAGGTTCACCACGGTGCGGCCGCGCAGGGCGGGCAGCTTCTTGACCTCGCGCTCGTTGACGGCCGCCATCTCCTCGGCGGTGTCCAGCACGGCGAGGGCGTCTTCGCGGCTGAGGTCGGCGGTGGAGAGCAGGTGGCGCACGGCTCAGGCCTCCTTGCCGGCGGGCGCGGACGGGGCGTCGGCGATGCTCACGGTGTCTTCGACGACCTCCCCGGTGCCCGCGGGGCCGTCCACCTCCGTGAGGCGGACCTGCACGCGCTCGGCGGTGGAGGTCGGAAGGTTCTTTCCCACGAAGTCTGCCCGGATCGGCAGCTCGCGGTGCCCGCGGTCCACGAGGACGGCGAGCCGGACGGCGGCGGGGCGGCCCAGGTCGGCGATCGCGTCGAGCGCGGCGCGGACGGTGCGCCCGGAGAAGAGGACGTCGTCCACGAGCACGACGACGGCGTCGTCGAGGGGGTGGGCGGGCAGGCGCGTGGGGGCCGGGGTGCGGGCTGCGCTGCGGCGCAGGTCGTCCCGGTACAGGGTGACGTCCACCTCGCCGACGCAGGCCTCGGGGTCGAAGCCCGGGTCGATGCGGTGCAGCACGGTGCCCAGGCGGTGCGCCAGCGGGACGCCGCGGCGCGGGATCCCCATCAGCACGAGGGAGTCCGCGCCCTTGTTGGACTCGAGGATCTCATGGGCGATCCGGGTCAGGGCCCGGTCGATCTCGGCCGCGGTCAGCACGGTCCGGGCAGCACGAGGTGCGGTGGGAGCTCGTCCCATCCGGCGCCTCCTTCCCCGCCTCACAGGACGGTCGTTAAAGGATGCGAAAGGGGTGTGTCCGACGGTCGGGGGCACCGTCCGCGGGCGAGTCCGACTCTACCAGTGGGGCCTGCGCGGGACGCCCGATGACGTCCCGCGCGGGCCTCGCGTCGGGTGTGATCCGCGTCCCGCTCAGGCGAGCAGCGTCGGCTTCACCTGCTGGAGACGGCCGAGGAGGCCGTTGACGAACTCCGGGGAGTCGTCCGTGGAGAGCTGCGCGGCCAGGGCCACGGCCTCGGACACGGCGACGGCGTCCGGCACGTCGTCCTGGAACAGCAGCTCCCACGCGCCCACGCGCAGGATCGCGCGGTCCACGGCGGGCATGCGGTCCAGGCTCCAGCCGCGGGAGTACGAGGTCAGGGCCTCGTCCAGGCGCTCCTGGTCGGCGATGACGCCCTCGACGAGCAGCTGCGTGTAGGCGTTCACCTGCAGGTCGGTCTGGGAGCGCCGGGTCTCGATGCCCTGGAGCACGGTGGTCCCGCGCTGCTCGGCCTCGAAGAGGATCTCCACCGCCCGCTGCCGGGAGCGGCTGCGCGCCGTGGTCCCCCGCTTGGCGCCGGGGGCGGAGGCGGCATCAGTCATTGACGCGGCCCAGGTAGTCGCCGTTGCGGGTGTCCACCTTGACGCGGGTGCCCTGCTCCACGAACAGCGGGACCTGGATCTCGGCACCGGTCTCCACGGTGGCGGGCTTGGTGCCCGCGGAGGAGCGGTCGCCCTGCAGGCCCGGCTCGGTGTAGGTGATCTCCAGGACCACGGACGCCGGCATCTCGAGGTACAGCGGGGTGCCCTCGTTGAGGGCGATGACCACCTGGGTGTTCTCGAGCATGTACTTCGCGGCGTCGCCCACCACGGCGGCCGGGACGGTGATCTGGTCGTAGGTCTTCGTGTCCATGAACACGTAGTCCGCGCCGTCCTGGTACAGGTACTGGTAGTCCGAGCGGTCCACGATGGCGAACTCCACCTTGGTGCCCGCGTTGAAGGTCTTGTCCACGACCTTGCCGCTGGTGATGTTGCGCATCTTGGTGCGCACGAACGCCCCGCCCTTGCCGGGCTTCACGTGCTGGAACTCGATGACGTTCCAGAGCTGGCCCTCCAGCTTCAGGACGGAGCCGTTCTTGATGTCATTGGTCGTTGCCACGAAGGTCTCCCGGTGCCTGGGGCGGGCGCGCAGCGGCCCGCCGGTCTTCTCAGTCGTTGATTGCGCGTGCCAGTCTACGCAGTGCACGCCCCCGGCCCGTCCTGCAGGAGGGGCGGGGCCGCCTCACTCCGCGATCTCCTGGTACGCCGCGAAGAGCAGCGAGGCGTCCGGGACGTCCACCGTCACGGGGCTGGCCAGCCCGTCGAGCAGGACGAAGCGCAGCTGGTCCCCGCGGTTCTTCTTGTCCCGGCGGATGCCCTCGAGGAGGGTCTGCCAGCGGTCGCCGCGGTAGGACACCGGCAGGCCCAGGGACTGCAGCACGGCCCAGTGGCGGTCCGCGGTGGCGTCGTCCAGCCGGCCCAGGGAGCGGGCCAGCTCGGCCGCGAACACGAGGCCGACGGACACGGCTGCGCCGTGGCGCCACTGGTAGCGCTCGGCGTGCTCGATCGCGTGGCCCATGGTGTGCCCGTAGTTGAGGGCCTCCCGCGGACCGGACTCGCGCAGGTCCCGGGAGACCACCTCGGCCTTGACCCGGATGGCGCGCTCGATCAGCTCCCGCAGGCGCGGCGAGTGGGGGTTCTGCGCCTGGGCCGGGTCCTCCTCGATCAGCTCGAGGATCGCCGGGTCCGCGATGAACCCGCACTTGACCACCTCCGCCAGGCCCGAGATGAGCTCGTTGGCCGGCAGCGTCAGGAGGGTGTCGAGGTCCGCCAGCACGCCGGCGGGCGAGTGGAACGCGCCGACGAGGTTCTTGCCCTCGGCGGTGTTGATGCCGGTCTTGCCGCCCACGGCGGCGTCCACCATGCCCAGCAGGGTGGTGGGCATGTGCACCACGCGCACGCCGCGCAGCCACGTCGCGGCCACGAAGCCCGCCAGGTCGGAGACGGCGCCGCCGCCCACGGAGACGATCGCGTCCGAGCGGGTGAAGTCGTTCTGGCCCAGGACCTGCCAGCAGAAGCCCGCCACCTGGAGGTGCTTGCCCTCCTCGGCGTCCGGGATCTCGGCGGTCAGGGCCGTGAGGCCGCTGGCCTCGAGGTCCGTCTTCACGACGTCGCCCGTCGCCCGCAGGGCGCGGGGGTGGACCACCAGCACCCGCTGCACGCCGGGGCCCAGGATGTCGGGCAGGCGAGCGAGCAGGCCACGGCCCACGACGACGTCGTAGCCCCCCTGGGCGGCGTTCTCGTGGCCGCCGCCCACCGGGATGACGGTGGCGTCCTCGGGGCGGTCGGCGCCGGGCGCGTCGGCTCCCGGCTCACCGGCGGGATCGAGCTCGGACGGGTCCGGATGTCGCTCGGTCATGGGTGGGTCTCATTCCTTCAGCGGGGGCAGATCCCCTCCACGATACGCCAGGCGAGCTCGCGGGCCGGATCTGACGTGGTGTCCACCACGAGGTCGGCGACCTCGTGGTAGAGGGGATCGCGCTCCGCCAGGACCCGGCTCCACGTGCCGGCCGGGTCCCCCGCGAGCACGGGGCGCCCGGCACCGCTGTCGAGCCGGCGCAGCGCCTCGGCCTCCGTCACGCGCAGGTACACGACCGCGACCTCGGGGCGGGAGAGCAGCGACCGCGTCCCGGGCGAGAGCACGGCGCCGCCGCCGCTGGCCAGGACGCACGGCACGGCGCGGCTCAGGACGTGCTCGATCACCCGTGCCTCCTCGGCCCGGAACGCCCGCTCGCCGTGCTCGGCGAAGAAGGCGGGGATGGGTCCGTGGACCTGCACGAGGAGGTCGTCGGAGTCCACGAACGCCAGCCCCGTGGCCTCGGCCAGGGCGCGCCCGACGGTGGTCTTCCCCGCGCCCATGGGCCCCACGAGCACGAGGCCGCGCCGCGTGCCGGCGTCCTCCCCCGCCCTGGCCGACGCGGCGAGCCGCGCCTCGAGGGCGCCGGCCATCGCGTCCCACGGCCGAGCCGTGCAGGGCCCCGGGACGGGGTGGGTCGCCGGGCAGGCGGCCGTCACGGCGCGGGCCTCACGGGAGGGGGTCGCCCATGGGGCCGTCGGCGGGGGCGTCCCCCGCAGGCTCGGGCAGCGCGGGGATCGCGGCCGTGAAGGCCTCCAGGTTGCGCCGGGTCTCCCCGAGCGAGTCGCCGCCGAACTTCTCCATCACGGCATCGGCCAGCACGAGCGCGACCATGGCCTCGGCGACGATGCCCGCGGCGGGCACCGCCGCGACGTCCGAGCGCTGGTGGTGCGCCGTGGTCTCGGCGCCGGTGGCCACGTCCACGGTCGGCAGCGCGCGCGGGACGGTGGCGATGGGCTTCATCGCCGCGCTCACGCGCAGCACCTCGCCCGTGGACATGCCGGCCTCGATGCCGCCGGCGCGGTCGCTCGTGCGACGCGGTCGGCCGCCGTCGCCGCGGGCGATCCCGTCATGGGCCGCCGAGCCGCGGCGGGAGGCGGTGGCGAAGCCGTCGCCCACCTGGACGCCCTTGATGGCCTGGATGCCCATGAGGGCGCCGGCCAGACGCGCGTCGAGCCGACGGTCCCCGTGCACGTGCGAGCCGAGGCCGATCGGCACGCCATAGGCCAGGACCTCCACGACGCCGCCGAGGGTCTCCCCCTCCTTGTGCGCCGCGTCCACCTCGGCCACCATCGCGGCCGAGGTCTCCGGGTCGAGGCAGCGGACGGGGTCGGCGTCGAGCCGGGCCTCGTCCTCGGGCACGGGGAAGGCGTGGTCCGCGGGCAGGGTGGCCGCTCCGAACGCGACGGTGTGCGAGACGATCCGCACGCCGAGCTCGGCGAGGAACGAGCGGGCCACGGTGCCGAGGGCCACGCGCGCGGCGGTCTCGCGGGCCGAGGCGCGCTCCAGCAGGGGGCGGGCGTCGTCGAAGCCGTACTTCTGCATGCCGGTGAGGTCGGCGTGGCCGGGACGCGGGCGGGTCAGCTTCGCGTTGCGCGCGAGCCCCGCGAGCTCCTCGGCCGGCACGGGATCGGCCGCCATCACCTTCTCCCACTTGGGCCACTCGGTGTTGGCCACCTGGATCGCCACGGGCGAGCCCAGCGTCAGGCCGTGCCGCACGCCGCCGAGCACGGTGACGGCGTCCTGCTCGAACGACATCCGCGCGCCGCGGCCGTAGCCGAGGCGACGGCGCGCGAGCGCGTCCGCGATCGCCTCCGTCGTCACCGGGATCCCGGCGGGGAGACCTTCGAGGATTCCTGTCAGGGCGGGGCCGTGAGACTCTCCCGCTGTCAACCAGCGCACCATGCCGACGATCCTCTCACGCAGGCGGGGCGCCGCCGCCGGATGTGACCGGCGGCGTCGCCCGCGGGCCGTGCCGGCGGCGGGTCAGGCCCCGGCCACGCCGAGTGCCCGGGCGGCCGCGGCCGTGACCGCGGCCCAGTCCGGCTCCGGCGCACCGGCCTCCCGGCGGGGCCGAGCGGTGAAGAGGCGCACCTGCTCCACGCCCTGGTGCAGCAGCATCGCGACGCCGGACACGACCGCCCCTCCGTGGCCGGACCACGCGTGGGCGAGGGCGGAGGGCCACGGGTCGTACGCGGCGTCCAGCAGGGGCGGCAGCGCCCCGCCCTCGGGGAGGCACGGGGCGAGGGGGTCGGCGGCGCGGGGCGGCAGGGTGGCGACGAGCGCGCGCAGGTCCGGGGCCAGGGCCAGGAGCTCGGCCTGTGCCATGACCTCCACCCGGAGCCCGAGCCCGGCCGCGAGGTCTGCGACGTCCGCGGCGCGGGACGGTTCCCGCACGCCGAACGCGACGGCGTCGGCGCCGAGCTGCCACGCGGCCAGCACCGCGGCGGCCGCGGTGCCGCCGTTGCCGAGCACACCCATGGCACCGCCGCGGGCGGCGGGGTCCAGCCCTGCGGTGCGCAGGGCACCGACCACCCCGTCGACGTCCGTGTTGTGGGCCAGCAGGGCGCCCGGATGGTCCGGGTGGTCGCGCACGAGCGTGTTCGCCACGCCCAGCAGGCGCACCCGGTCCGTCAGGACGTCGGCCTCGGAGACCACCGCCGTCTTGAGCGGCATGGTGACGGAGACGCCCAGCCAGTCCTCCCCGGGGTCGGCGGCGCCGGATCCCGTCGCCCCGGAGGCCCTCCCGAGGCGGTCCCGCACGAAGGCGGGCAGCTCGTCCGGGCCGAGGTCGTGGCGGTCGTAGACCACGGGCAGGCCGAGGGCCGCGTAGGCGGCCCCGTGCAGCGTCGGGGAGAGCGAGTGCGCGATCGGGCGGCCGATCACGCCGGCGCGCAGGCGGACCCCCGGGGGCGCCGGGGCGGCGCTCACCCGCACACGTCCGGGTTGGAGGCGCAGTACTTCTGGAACTCGCGCTGGTGGGCGCGGTGCTCCTCGTACGTCTTCGAGAACTCGGTGTGCCCCGTGGCGATGTCGGTGGTCACCCAGTAGTAGTCCTCGGACGGCTCGGGGTGCACGGCGGCCTCCACCGCGGCGTCGGAGGGCATGCCGATCGGCCCCGGCGGCAGACCCCGGTGCTGGTAGGTGTTGTAGGGGTTGGACGAGTCGGCGCGCTGGGCCTTGGTGAACTGGAGGCTGCGCGCCTCAAGCCCGTAGTTGACGGCCGAGTCGATCTGCAGCAGGCCGTGGGTCTCCGTGTTGTCCGGCGCGAGCCGGTTCTCGATGATGCCCGCGACCCGCGCGTAGTCCCGTGGCAGGGCCTCGGCCTCGAGGAGGGAGGCCAGGGTGACCACGCGCATCCGCTCGTCGGCGTCGCTCACCCCCTGCTCGTCGAGGAACTCGAGGCGCGGGCGCACGAGCCTGTCCAGAATCTGCTCCGGGGTCGAGTCCACGGAGATCCGGTACTCCCCCGGGTCGAGCCACCCCTCGAGCGAGTCGGCCCCCTCGGGGACGCCGTACCGCTGCGGATCGCTGGCCGCGGCGTCGAACTCCTCGCGGGAGTGGCCCGTGGACTCCACGAGGGCGTCCAGCGTCTCCGTGAGCCACTGGCCGCGGTTGACGAGCACGTAGTGCACGGCGCCCTGGTCCCGGCCCTGCAGCACGGCGAGGGCGTCGGCGGCGGGCATGCGCTCGCGCAGCACGAAGTCGCCGGCACCGATGGGCCGTTCGCCCGACTCCTCGGCCTCGCGCCGCAGCGCCGAGGCCGAGCCGACGATGCCCTTCTCGTCCAGGCGCTCCGCCACGGACTGCAGGGACTCCCCCGGGCGGACGGTGAACGTGACCTCCTCGCCCGAGGCCTCGGCGTGGTCCGCCCCGGCGAGCATGGAGCGCAGCGCCAGTGCGGCCACGACCACGAGGGCCGCCGCCACGGCGAGCAGGACCACCCGGCCGCGGCGCCGCCGGTCCCCCCGTCCCGTGCCGGCCGCGCGGGCCGAGCCGTTCATGACGGGGCGCCGTGCGGTGCCGCCGACGACGGACGGGCCCGCGGCGCGCGACCCCCGCCCGCGATCCACGGCTCCAGCCCGGCGCGGGGAGCGTCCGGCGCGCAGCCGTCCCAGTGTGCCCGCGAGGGCGCCCCCGCGGACCGGCGGCGGGGCGGGCGCGGGCTCCGGCTCGCCGGGCTCCTCGGCGTCCGAGAGGTCCGCGGTGAGGTCCTCGTGCTCCACGAAGCCGAACACGTCGAGATCGTCGTCCTCCGGGTCGTGGTCGTAGCCCCGGCGTGTCTCGTTCACGGCGTCTCCTCCGTCGTGGCCGGCTGCCCGGCCCAGGCGCCCGTGCGGCGCTGCTCGTCGATGGCCGCCTGCAGGATGGCGACGGCCGCCGCCTGGTCGATCACCGACCGGCTGTCCTTCACGGTGCGGCCGGCGCTGCGCAGGCCCGCCTGGGCTGTGACCGTGGAGAGGCGCTCGTCCACGAGGTGGACGGGGACCGGACGGCCCGCGGCGCCGAGGGCGCGCTCGAGGCGCGCCGCGTAGTCGAGGGCGTCCTGCGTGGACGGCGTGTGCTCCCCGCGCAGGTTGACCGGCAGCCCCACGTACACCACCACGGCCTCGTGCTCGTCCACGTGGCGCACGAGCTCGCCGAGGTCACGGCCGTGCCTCGCGTCCCGCCGCAGCGTGGCCACGGGGGTGGCGAGGAGGCCGTCCGGGTCGGACGAGGCGACGCCGACGCGCGCGCGGCCGACGTCCACCCCGATCGCGCGCCCGCGGCGCACCTCCCACGAGCTCACGCCGCGGCCACCGCCGCCCGCACAGCGTCGAGGGCCGCGGCCACGGCGGAGGCGTCCTGACCGCCACCCTGGGCCACGTCGTCCTTGCCGCCGCCCCCGCCGCCGAGCACGCGCGTGGCGGTCTTGACCATGGCGCCGGCCTTGAGGCCCGCCGCGCGGGCGGCCTCGTTGGTGGCGACGACGACGAGCGGGCGTCCCTTCGCCTCACCGGTGAGCGCGACGAGCACGGGGGTGCCGGCCGCGTTGCCGCCGGCGGACTCGATGCGCGAGCGCAGGTCGAGCACGAGGGTGCGCAGCTGGTCGCCCGCCACCTCGCCGGCGTGGTGGGTGAGGACCCGCACCGCCGTGCCGGCCGTCGTCGTGACGTCCTGCGCGCCCGCGGCGAGCTGGCCCGCCTGCGCCTGCAGCTGCTTCGCCTGGAGGTCGGCGATCTGCTTCTCGGCCGCCTTGAGGCGGTCCATCGTGGCGGAGATGCGGTCCTTGAGCTGGTCGGCCGGGGCCTTGAACATCTCCGAGAGGTCCGAGACGAGGGTGCGCTCGGTGGCCAGGTGGCGGAAGGAGTCCAGGCCCACGAGCGCCTCGACGCGGCGGTTGCCCGAGCCGACCGACTGCTCGCCGAGCAGGGTCAGAGAGCCGATCTGCGCGGTGCGGCCCACGTGGGTGCCGCCGCACAGCTCGCGGGACCAGGCGCCGTCGATCTCGACGACACGCACGCGGTCCCCGTACTTCTCGCCGAAGAGGCTCATGGCGCCGAGCGCGCGGGCCTCCTCGATGCCCATCTCCTGGGTGAGGACCTGGTGGTCGTCCCGGATGGCGATGTTGACGACGTCCTCGATCTCCGAGCGTGCGCCCGCCGAGACGGACTCCGCCCAGCGGAAGTCGAAGCGCAGGTAGCCCTCCTTGTTGAAGGAGCCGGACTGCGTGGCGTCGGGGCCCAGGACCTGGTGCAGGGCGGCGTGCACGAGGTGCGTGCCCGAGTGCGCCTTCTCGCCGTCGAGGCGGCGCTGCAGGTCGATCTGGCCGAGCGCCTCGGCGCCCACGGGCACCTCGCCCTCGAGCACCCTGACCCTGTGCACCGAGAGGCCCTTGACGGGCGCCTGGACGTCGAGGACCTCGAGGCGGAAGCCGTCGCCGGTGATGAGGCCGGTGTCGGCCGCCTGGCCGCCGGACTCGGCGTAGAACGGGGTGGCGTCCAGGACCAGCTCGAGCTCGGTGCCCGCTGCCGCCGAGGGGACCTCGGCCCCGTCGGAGAGCAGCCCGCGGATCACGGACTCGGTGGTGTGCTCGGTGTAGCCCGTGAAGTGGGTCTGGCCCTCGGAGCGCAGGCGCTGGTACACGGCGGTGTCCGTGTGGCCGGACTTCTTGGCCTTGGCGTCCGCGCGGGCGCGGTCGCGCTGCTCGGTCATCAGGGTGCGGAAGCCCGCCTCGTCGACGGCGACGCCGGCCTCCTCGGCGATCTCGAGGGTCAGCTCGATCGGGAAGCCGTAGGTGTCGTGCAGCTCGAAGGCGTCCGCGCCCCCGATGCCCGTCCCGCCCGTCTTCGCGGCGCCGACGGCGGCGTCCAGGCGCGCGGTGCCCGCGGCGATGGTGCGCAGGAACGCCTTCTCCTCGGCATAGGCGATGCGGGAGATGCGGTCGAACTCGTCCGCCACCACCGGGTAGACGCCCTTCATGGCATCGCGGGAGACGGGCAGCAGCTCGGGGAACACGGGCTCGGTGACGCCCATCAGGCGCAGGGCGCGGACCACGCGGCGGATGAGGCGGCGCAGCACGTAGCCACGGCCCTCATTGCCTGGGCGAACGCCGTCGCCGATCAGCATGAGGGAGGAGCGCACGTGGTCGGCCACCATGCGCAGGCGCACGTCGTCCTCGTAGTGCGGGTCCGCGGGATCCTCGGTGGAGGTGTAGTCCCGGCCGGCCAGCTGCGCGGCGCGGTCGAGAACGGGGCGGACCTGGTCCGTCTCGTACATGTTCTCCACGCCCTGGAGGATCATCGCGAGGCGCTCGAGGCCGAGGCCGGTGTCGATGTTCTTGTTCTGCAGCTCGCCGGCCACGTCGAAGTCGTCCTTCGAGCGCACCGCGGAGAGCCGGTACTGCATGAACACGAGGTTCCAGATCTCGATGTAGCGGGTGTCGTCCGCCTCCGGGCCGCCCTCGGCGCCGTACGCGGGGCCGCGGTCGTAGAAGATCTCGGAGCACGGGCCGCCGGGGCCGGGCTGGCCCGTGTTCCAGTAGTTGTCGTCCTTGCCCATGCGCTGGATGCGCTCGGCGGGCACGCCGACCTCCTCGCGCCAGATACGGGCGGCCTCGTCGTCCTCCTCGTACACCGTGACCCACAGCCGGTCCGGGTCCAGGCCGAAGCCGCCCTCGTCCACGGAGGACGTCAGGAGCTCCCAGGCCAGGGGGATGGCCTTCTCCTTGAAGTAGTCGCCGAAGGAGAAGTTGCCGCACATCTGGAAGAACGTGCCGTGGCGGACGGTCTTGCCGACCTCCTCGATGTCCGCGGTGCGGATGCACTTCTGCACGGACACGGCGCGCGGCGCCGGCGGGGTCTGCTCGCCCAGGAAGTAGGGGATGAAGGGCACCATGCCAGCCACGGTGAAGAGCAGCGACGGGTCCGGGGACACCAGCGAGGCCGAGGGCACCGGGCGGTGGCCCTGCTGCTCGAAGTAGGCCGTCCAGCGGCGTGCGATCTCCTGCGACTTCATGCGGTGGGGTCCTTCGAGATGGTGGTGGTGGACGGGGAGGCGGTGGTGCGGGGCGCACGTGCGGGCGGCGCGGACGACGACGGCGTGTCCAGCGTCTCCCCCGCGATGACGGTGGCGCGCGTGGCGAGGGCGGAGACCCACGGCGGGGCGTCCGTCTTGAGGCGCTCGGTGAAGCGGTTCACGCCCTCGGCGAGGGCCGTGGCCGCGGCGTCGCCGGCCGCCTGGCCGAGGTCCTGGGCGATCGTGTCCGGGTCGATCCCGGCGCGCTGGGCGAAGCGGCGCCCCAGGTCGGGGGCGCCGTGCGCGGCGGAGGGGCGGGCGGCGTCGGGCTCGACGAGCGGGCCGAACGCGCGGTGGGCGTACCACCCCGCGGCGGAGCCGGCGGTCAACAGCAGCAGCGAGCGGAGCATGGCTGGCCCTCCTTCGGGAGCGTGCGGATACCGGGTTCACCCTACCGGGACGCGCGGACGGAGCCGGGGACGTCGCAGGCCCGGCACCTCGACGAGGTGACCGGGCCTGCGGGACGCGCGCGGCGTCGTCGTCCGGGACGGGTCCCGGAGGAGAGGGATCAGCGCGCGTAGTACTCGACCACGAGCTGCTCCTCGCAGGTCACGGGGACCTCGGAGCGCTTGGGGCGACGGGAGAGGGTGGCCTGGAGCTTCTCGATCTCCACGGTCAGGTAGCCCGGGGTGGTGGGCAGGACCTGCTGGTGGGCGCCGGCGGCGGCCAGCTGGAAGGGGACCATCTTCTCGGAGCGCTCGTGCACGTGGATCATCTGGCCCGGCTTCACGCGGAAGGAGGGGATGTCGACGCGCTTGCCGTCCACCATGATGTGGCGGTGCACGACGAGCTGGCGGGCGGCCTGGATGGTGCGGGCGAAGCCGGAGCGCAGCACGAGGGCGTCGAGGCGCATCTCGAGGAGCTCGACCAGGTTCTCACCGGTCAGGCCGGCGGTGCGCTTGGCCTCCTCGAAGTAGCGGCGCATCTGGGCCTCGCGGATGTTGTACTGCGCGCGCAGACGCTGCTTCTCCTTCAGACGCACCGCGTAGTCGGAGTCCTGCTTCTTGCGGGCGCGGCCGTGCTGACCGGGGCCGTACGGACGGCGCTCCATGTACTTCTCGGCCTTGGGGGTCAGGGCGATGCCCAGAGCGCGGGAGTGCCGCACGGTGCGGCGGGTGCGCAGGTTGCCACTCATGGTGGTCCCTTCTTTCCTTGACATGCGACACGGTTCGGGTTTGTCTCCGCGCCCCGTCAAGCACCCGCGCGGGCGCGGGCGACGGTGAGGGCGTGGAACCTGGCCTCCGCGTGATCCTCCGGAGAGCTGAGGGGCGTGCCGCCGCCCGTCATCCACTGATGCGCTGCGCGGTCCGCGCCGGAGCGCAGGCACACGGGGTGCCCGCCGATCGGCGCGGGGGGATCAGTCTGCGGCGCAGCGCCTGCCAGACCGGTCAACCCTACCAGAGCCGTGGGCTCAGTCCTGCCCGCGGACGATGCGCCGCAGGGCCGCCACCTGGTCCACGAGCCGCTTCTCATGGCCGATGGGCTTGGGCCGGTAGTAGTCCTTGCCCACGAGCGGGTCCGGCGGGTACTGCTGGCGGGCGACGGCGTGCGGCTCATCGTGGCTGTACACGTACCCCTTCCCGTGGCCGAGGTCCGCCGCGCCGGCGTAGTGGGCGTCCCGCAGCGGCGGCGGAACGAGCCCGCCGTGGCCCGCGCGCACGTCCGCGATCGCCTCGTTGATCGCCGTGTAGGAGGCGTTCGACTTCGGCGCCGTGGCCAGGTGCGTCACGGCCTGCGCGAGGATGATCCGCCCCTCCGGCATGCCGATCAGCTGCACCGCCTGGGCGGCGGCCACGGCGGTCTGCAGCGCGGTGGGGTCGGCCATCCCGACGTCCTCGGAGGCAGAGATCACGAGCCGCCGGGCGATGAACCGCGGGTCCTCCCCCGCCTCGAGCATCCGCGCGAGGTAGTGCAGCGCCGCGTCCACGTCCGAGCCGCGGATCGACTTGATGAACGCGGAGATCACGTCGTAGTGCTGGTCGCCGTCCTTGTCATAGCGCTGGACCGAGTGGTCCATCGCCTGCGCGGCGTCCTCCGCGGTCACGGTCACGGGCGTCCCGGCCTCGGCGCCCTCTCCCCCGGTGGACGGTTCGCCGTCCGCCTCCGCGGGATCCGCCCCCTCGGCCGCAGGGCGGTCGTCGCGCGCCCGGTCCAGTCCGACGCCGGCGGCCGCCTCCAGCACCGTGAGGGCCCGTCGGGCGTCGCCGGCGGCCATGCGCACGATGTACTCCCGGGCCTCGTCCGTGAGGGCGACCGCGCCGTTGAGCCCGCGCTCGTCCGCCACCGCCCGGTCCACGAGCCCCACGATGTCCTCCGCGGTGAGCGGCCGCAGCGTCAGCAGGAGCGACCGCGAGAGCAGCGGCGCGATCACCGAGAAGCTCGGGTTCTCCGTGGTGGCGGCCACGAGCACGACCCAGCGGTTCTCCACACCGGGCAGCAGCGCGTCCTGCTGCGCCTTCGTGAACCGGTGGATCTCGTCCAGGAACAGGACGGTGGTGCGGCCGTAGAGGTCGCGCTCGCGCAGGGCCTGCTCCATCACCTGGCGCACGTCCTTCACGCCCGCGGTGATGGCGGAGAGCTCCGTGAAGGTGCGCCCCTCGCCGCGCGCGATCACGTGCGCGAGCGTCGTCTTCCCGATCCCGGGCGGCCCGTACAGGATCACCGAGCTCGGGCCCGCGGCCTGCGAGGCGGGGTCCGGCTGGGCGAGCTTGCGCAGCGGCGAGCCGGCGTGGAGCAGGTGACGCTGGCCCAGGACCTCGTCGAGGGAGCGCGGCCGCATGCGCACCGCCAGCGGCGCGGACGGGTGCGTCCCGGCGACCGTCCCGGCGGGGCCGGGGTCGTCGTCGGGGGTGAGCGCGGCGGAGAAGAGGTCGTCCATCCCCTCCAGCGTAGGCCTCCCCCGTGCCGGTCACCCCGTGGAGAGGTGGGCGTCAGCGCGGGGTCACCCGCGGTTCACCCGCATGGCATAGATCTCAGGGGCACCCCCGCACCCCAGCACAGGAGCCCCATGCGCACCCTGCACCGCCTCGCCGCGGCGACCTCCGTCGTCGCCCTGTCCGCCGCCGTCGTCGCCCCGATGACCGCCGCCGCCCCGCCCGCCCACGCGAAGGCCCACGGGCGCTCCGCGGCCGTCGCGTCCGGCGACGCGGCCGGCAGGTCCGTCGAGCTGACCCCCGCCGGCACGCACGAGACCGGTGTGTTCGGCGAGTCCGCCGCCGAGATCCCGGCCTTCGACCCCACCACCGGCCGCCTGTTCGTGGTCAACGCGGAGAAGGGCGCGATCGACGTGCTGCGCGTCGGCGCCGACGGCGCCCCGACCGCGGAGACCGTCCTCTCCGCCGAGGGCCTGGCCACCGCCGACGGCTCCATCACGGACGAGGGTGCCACGGTGAACTCCGTGGCCGTGTCCGGCGGCGTGATGGCCGTGGCCGTGGAGGCCACGGACAAGACCGGCCTCGGCTGGGTCGTGTTCTTCGACACCGAGACCCTGGAGTACCTCGGCGGCGTCCGCGCGGGCGCCCTGCCGGACTCCATCGCCTTCTCCCCGAACGGCGAGTACGCCGTGGTCGCCAACGAGGGCGAGCCCGCCGACGACTTCTCCGTGGACCCGGAGGGCACGATCTCCGTGATCTCCGTGCCGAAGAACGTCCAGCAGTTCTCCCGCCTGTCCCAGGACGACGTGCGCACCGTGGACTTTCGCGCCTACGACGAGGGCGCCGCGCTGCCCGAGGGCGTCCGCGTGTTCGGCCCGGACGTGCAGGTTCCGGAGGGCCAGGAGGAGGCCGGCTACGTGGCCCGCAACCTCGAGCCCGAGTACGTCACCATCGGCGACACCGGCCGCACCGCCTACGTCTCGATCCAGGAGGCCAATGCGATCGTCGCGATCGACCTGAAGTCCGCGTCCATCGAGGACTTCTGGGCCCTCCAGCTCACCGACTGGTCCCAGGACGGCGTCCTCGACGTCTCCAACGACGACGACGCGATCACCCTGCAGAACTGGCCCGTGATGGGCGTGCCGATGCCCGACGGCATCGACTCCTACCGCTGGCGCGGGCAGGACCTCGTGGTCTCCGCCAACGAGGGCGACTCCCGCGAGTGGGGCGACTTCGTGGACGCCGAGCGGGTGAAGGACCTCGAGCTGTGCAAGGCCGAGTACCCGGACGCGAAGGCCCTGCAGAAGAAGGGCGCCCTGGGCCGCCTCAACGTCATCACGGACCTCGGCTACGACGCCGAGCGCGAGTGCTACTCCCAGCTGCACGCCTTCGGCGGCCGCTCCTTCTCCATCTACACCGCGGACGGCGAGCGGCTCTTCGACTCCGCCGGCATGATCGAGGAGCAGATCGCCGCGCTCATCGAGGCCGGCGAGCTGCCCGAGTGGGCGTTCAACGCGAACAACGACGAGACCCCCTCGTTCGACTCCCGCTCCGACGACAAGGGCGTCGAGCCCGAGTCCGTCGTCGTGGGCCGGATCCAGGGCCGCACCTACGCGTTCGTGGGCCTGGAGCGCATCGGCGGCGTGATGGTCTTCGACATCACGAACCCGACGCAGGCCACCTACGTGGACTACGTCAACGAGCGCAACTGGGACGCCGAGGGCGACGACGCCGAGGCCGGCCTGGGCGACATGGGTGCCGAGGGCCTGACCTTCGTGCCCGCGCACGAGTCCCCCTCGGGCGTGGCGCTGCTGATCGTGGCCAACGAGGTCTCCGGCTCCACCACCGTGTACGAGGTGAACCCCACCCGCGTGAAGTGATGCGCTGACGGGGCATGGCCCCGACGCGACCCGGACGGGCGCGCCGCGGAACGGCACGGGGCACAATGGCCCCATGAGAGCCGTCCTGCAGCGCGCCCGTTCCGCGTCCGTGACCGTGGTCGACGCCGAGGCCGGCACCCGCGAGGTGGTCGGCGGGCTCGCGGCGCCCGGGCTCATGGTCCTGCTGGGAGTGAGCACCGAGGACGGACCCGCCGAGGCGGACGCTCTCGCCGCGAAGGTGGCGCACCTGCGCATGCTCGACGGCGAGGAGTCCCTGGTGTCCGCCGCCGCGCCGGCCCTCGTGGTCAGCCAGTTCACCCTCCACGGGGACGTCCGCAAGGGCCGCCGCCCGTCCTGGACGAGGGCGGCGCGCGGCGATCAGGCGGAGCCGCTGTACGAGCGCTTCCTGGCCGGGCTGGAGGCGGAGGGCGTGCACGTGGAGCGCGGCGTGTTCGGCGCGCAGATGGACGTGGCCCTCGTGAACGACGGGCCCTTCACGCTGATCGTGGACACCGACGACCTGGCGGGGCCGCGGCGAGGCTGACGACGCCCCCGCCGCGGCCCGAGGGTCAGGCCTGGGGCGCCTCGGCCTTCTCGCCCTCGGCCTTCTTCGGCTCCGGCTTCGCGTCCACACCGGCCTCCTTGCGCTGCTGCGGCGTGATCGGCGCCGGGGCGGCGGTCAGCGGGTCGAAGCCGCCACCGGTCTTCGGGAAGGCGATGACCTCGCGGATCGACTCGGTGCCGGCCAGCAGCGCCACCACGCGGTCCCAGCCGAAGGCGATGCCGCCGTGCGGCGGGGCTCCGTACTTGAAGCCCTCGAGCAGGAAGCCGAACTTCTCCTGGGCGTCCTCCTCGGACAGGCCCATCACCTGGAAGACGCGCTTCTGCATCTCCTGCTGGTGGATGCGGATGGAGCCGCCGCCGATCTCGTTGCCGTTGCAGACGATGTCGTACGCGTAGGCCAGGGCCGAGCCCGGGTCGGTGTCGAACGTGTCCGCGAACTCCGGCTTGGGCGAGGTGAAGGCGTGGTGCACGGCGGTCCACGTGCCGGAGCCCACGGCCACGTCGCCCGAGGCGACCGCGTCGGCGGCGGGCTCGAACATGGGGGCGTCGACGACCCACACGAACGCCCAGTCGGCGTCTTTGGCCTCGACGCCGTTGCCGGCGTCCGTGAAGAGCTCGCAGCGGCGGCCGATCTCCACGCGGGCCGCGCCGAGCAGCGCGCGGGCCTCCTTGGCGGAGCCGGCGGCGAAGAACACGCAGTCGCCGGGCTCGGCCCCGACGGCGGCGGCAAGGCCGGCCTTCTCCTCGTCGGTGATGTTCTTGGAGACCGGGCCGGTCAGCGAGCCGTCCTCCTGGACGAGCACGTAGGCCAGGCCCTTGGCACCGCGCTGCTTGGCCCACTCCTGCCAGGCGTCGAGCGTGCGGCGGGCCTGGGAGGCGCCGCCGGGCATCACGACGGCGCCCACGTACTCGTTCTGGAACACGCGGAAGGGCGTGTCCTTGAAGTACGCGGTGAGGTCGGTCAGCTCGAGGCCGAAGCGCAGGTCCGGCTTGTCCGAGCCGTACTTCTCCATGGCCTCGGCGTACGTCATGCGGCGGATCGGGGTCTGGACCTCGACGCCCACGAGGCCCCACAGGGCCTGCACGATCTTCTCGCCGAGGGCGATAACGTCGTCCTGCTCCACGAACGAGGCCTCGATGTCCAGCTGGGTGAACTCGGGCTGGCGGTCGGCGCGGAAGTCCTCGTCGCGGTAGCAGCGGGCGATCTGGTAGTACTTCTCGATCCCGCCGACCTGCAGCAGCTGCTTGAACAGCTGCGGGGACTGGGGCAGGGCGTACCAGGAGCCGGGCGCGAGGCGGGCGGGGACGAGGAAGTCGCGGGCGCCCTCCGGCGTCGAGCGGGTCAGCGTGGGGGTCTCCACCTCGGTGAAGCCCTCGCCGTGCAGCAGCTCGCGGGCCGTGCGGTTGGCCTCGGAGCGCAGGCGCATGATGCGGCTCGGCTGCGGGCGGCGCAGGTCAAGGTAGCGGTGGCGCAGGCGCGCCTCCTCGCCGACCTCCACGTGCTCGTCCACCTGGAACGGCAGGGCGGCCGCGGTGTTGAGCACGGTGACGTCCTCGGCGATCAGCTCGACCTCGCCCGAGGCGAGGTTCGCGTTCTCGTTGCCCTCGGGGCGGCGCTCCACGGTGCCGGTGACCTGCAGGACCCACTCGTTGCGCAGCGGGTCGAAGTCGGCCTCGTCCCGCACCACGACCTGGGCGCGGCCGGACGCGTCGCGCAGGTCCACGAAGGCCACGCCGCCGTGGTCACGCCGCTTCGCCACCCAGCCGGTGACGGTGACGGTCTGGCCGATGAGCGAGGCGTTGAGCTCGCCGAGGTGGTGGGTGCGCAGCACGGGGTGTCCTCTCCGTCCGGTGTCCGCCGGACGAGGTGCGGGGTTCATGTGATGGTCGGTCCGCCGTGGTATCCCTGGGGGACACGCGCGCGGACCGTCGCACGCGAGTCTACTGGCCGCCCGCCGGCGCCAGGCCACCACCGTCCCCTCTGACCAGGAGGCCCCGTGCTGCAGCGCCGCCTGACCCTGCCCCATGCCATCGCCATCGGCCTCGGCTCCATGATCGGTGCGGGCGTCTTCACCGCCATCGGCCTCGCGGCCGCCCTCACGGGCGGGCATCCGGGGCTGCTCTTCGCGGCACTCGGCCTGGCCGTGCTCACCGCGCTGTGCAACGCGCTCTCCACCGCCCAGCTGGCCACGGTGCACCCCGAGTCCGGCGGCACCTACGTGTACGGCCGCCGGCAGCTGCACCCCCTCGCCGGCTTCCTCGCCGGCTGGGGCTTCGTCACGGGCAAGACGGCCTCGGTGGCCGCCATGGCGGCGACGGTCGGCCTCTACCTCTTCCCGGACCAGCCCCTGGCCGCGCGCCTGGCGGGCGTGGCCGCCGTCGTCGTCCTCACGGGCGTGGCCATGGCGGGCGTGACCCGCACCGCGCAGGCCACCATGGCCATCCTCGTGCCCGTGGTGGCGGTGCTCGCCCTCACGACGGCGGCCGGGCTGGCCCTCGACGATCGCGGCGCGGGCGACGTGGCGGGCGGCCTCGGGGACGCCCCCATGGCGGGCGTGCTCATGGGCGCGGGCGTGCTGTTCTTCGCGTTCGCCGGCTACGCCCGCGTGGCGACGATGGGAGAGGAGGTCATCGACCCGCGGCAGACCATCCCGCGGGCCATCCTGATCGCCCTGGGCCTGACCGTCGGCCTCTACACGCTCGTGACGCTCGGGCTCCTCGCCGCGCTCGGCCCGAGGGGCCTGGCGCTCTCCCCGGCGCCCGTGCGCGAGGCACTCGAGGTCACCCTGGGCTCCGGATGGGGCTGGCTCGCCCTCGTCGCCGCCGGCCTGGCCAGCGCGGGCGCGATGCTCAACCTGCTCACCGGCATCTCCCGCACGGCCCTGGCGATGGCCCGGGAGTCCGACCTGCCGCGGCCGCTGGCCCGCGTGCACGAGCGCACCGGCACGCCGTGGGTCGGCCAGCTGGCCGTCGCGATGGCCGTGATCCTGCTGGTGCTCACCACCGACATCCTCACCGTGGTGGGCTTCAGCTCCTTCGGCGTGCTGGTCTACTACGCCGTGGCCAACCTCGCGGCGCTCACCCTGCGCGGCGGCGAGGACGGCAGGGACGCCGCGCTCCCCCGCCCGCTGCGGGTCCCGCGGGCCGTGAACGTGCTGGGCCTCGTGCTGTGCCTGGTCCTGGCGTTCACCCTGCCGCCTCTGTCCGTGGTGGCGATGCTCGCGGTCTTCCTCATCGGCGTGGGCGGACGCGCCTTCGTGCTGGCCGGGCGGGACCGGCCCCCGCGCTGAGGCCGGAGGCCGTCAGGCCGATGCGGGCCGTCGGCGACGACGCTCCTGGCGAGCCGCGGCGATGCCATCCACCGGGCCCGCCAGCAGCCCGCCGAGCACCAGCACGGTGATCTCGTACGGCTGCGGGACCAGCGGGTTCGGCTCCCCGGCGGTGAGGAGGGTCAGGACGGCGGTGGGCAGCTCCATGGTGGCATCCTCGGCGCCGGCCGTGACTCGCCTCACGGACAGGCGGGTCGGACGGGCATCGGTCAGGCGGGGTCGACGTCCTCCGCGCGCGTGATCTGCGGCAGCAGGTCCTCGGCGGACGGGGTCCAGTCGGCCGGGTCGGCCGCGGTCTGCTCGCCGGAGCGGATGTCCTTGACCTCGTGGGTGCGGGTGCCGGCGTCGTCGCGACCCATGAACCACACGTAGGGGATGCCGCGGCGGTCGGCGTACTTGATCTGCTTGCCGAACTTCTCCGCGCTCACGGCGACCTCGGCCGGGATGCCCCGCTCGCGCAGCAGCGCGGCCACGTCCTGCGCCTCCGACCAGTCCGCGTCCTGGGTGAGTGCGACGTACACGGCGGTCGGCACGGAGCGTGAGGCCACGGCCATCTCCTGCGAGAGCATGCGCATCACGAGGCGCGTCACGCCGATGGAGAGGCCCACGCCCGGGAAGACGCGGGTCCCCTTCGACGCCAGCGCGTCGTAGCGGCCGCCCGAGCAGATCGAGCCGAGCTGCTCGTGGCCCACGAGCACGGTCTCGTAGACGGTGCCGGTGTAGTAGTCGAGGCCGCGCGCGATCGAGAGGTCCGCGACGGCGCGCCCGGGGGCGCGGCGGTGCAGCGTGCCCACGACGTCGGCCAGCTCGGCCAGGCCCTCCTCGAGCAGCTCGTCCTCCACGCCGAGGGCGCGGACCTGCTCGACGAAGGAGGTGTCCTCGGTACGGATCGCGGCCAGCTCGAGGGCCTGGCGCGCCTGCTCCTCGGTGGCGCCGAGCTCCTCCTGCAGCAGGCGGGCGACCTCGTCGGGGCCGATCTTCTCCAGCTTGTCAATGGAGCGGAGCACGCCCGCGGCGTCGGTGAGCCCGATGCCGCGGTAGAAGCCCTCGGCGAGCTTGCGGTTGTTCACGCGGATGAGGAAGTCGCCGATCGGCAGGGCCCCGAGCGCCTCGGCCATCACGAGCGCGACGTCGGCGTCGTAGCGCGGGGAGAGCTCGCCGTCGCCCACGACGTCGATGTCCGCCTGCGTGAACTCGCGGGCGCGACCCTCCTGGGGGCGCTCGCCGCGCCAGACCTTCTGCATCTGGAAGCGGCGGAACGGGAAGGCCAGGTGGCCGGCGTTCTCCACCACGTAGCGCGCGAACGGAACGGTGAGGTCGAAGTGCAGCGCCAGGCGCTTCGGGTCGTTCGGATCCTTGGCCGAGGTGCCCTCGGCGTCCTCGGCGAGGCGGGAGACGGCGTAGACCTCCTTGTCGATCTCGCCCTTGCGCAGCAGCTGGCCCAGGGTCTCGACGGCGCGGGTCTCGATGCCGGCGAACCCGTGGAGCTCGAAGGTCCGGCGCAGGGTGTCCAGCACGTGCTGCTCCACGAGGCGCTCGGCAGGGAGCCACTCGTGGAAACCGGAGAGGGAGGCCTTGCGGGACATGGGAATCCTTCGCGACGACGGTGAGGGGCGGTGGCGGGAACGGAGCACCGAGCCCGAGCACCGGCCCATTCTAGTCGGGGCCGCCGACGCGGCCGGTACGCTGGGGACGTTCGTGTCCATCCCGACCGGCCCGCGCCCCGCGTGCGCGTCGGCGCATCCAGGGAGAGTTCCAGCGGTGACCCACCAGCAGCAGCCCGACGACCAGCAGTCCCCCGCCCTCGAGGACGAGGCCGAGGCGACCGCCGCCCTGCCCGAGCAGGACGCCCCCCAGACCCCCGAGCAGGACGCCCCGAACCAGGACGCCGTTCCTGCCGAGGAAGCCAGCGCCGAGGAGCCCCCCGTGCCCGCGGAGGCCCAGCCGCTGGCCGTGGTGGTGCCCGACGCCTCCGAGCACGGCACCGCGCCGGCCGAGGACACCGCGGAGGCCCCGGCGGAGTCGTCCGCCGAGCAGGCCGCGCCCGCCGCCCGCCCCGGTCCGGCCTCCCCCGCCGCGATGCGCCCCGCGGCGCCCAAGGCCCCCGCCACTCCCGCCGCCGTGAAGCCGGCGCGCGCCGCCAAGGCCCCGGCCGTCGTCGCGCCCGCCGTGCCCCCCACGCCGATCGCCGAGGCCGCCCGCTTCGCCCGCGTGAGCGAGGACGGCCACGTCACGCTGCTGGACGGCGAGGACGAGGTCGCGGTCGGCCAGGTGCCGGAGGCCTCCACCGAGGAAGCGCTCAGCTACTTCGTGCGCAAGTACGACGACGTGCGCGCGCAGATGGCCCTGTTCCAGCAGCGCATCGCCGCCGGGGCCCCCTCGGGCGAGCTGGGCAAGGCCCTGGGCCAGATGACCTCCGCCGTGGACGAGCGCCACATGGTGGGCGACATGGCCGCGCTGCGCACCCGCCTCGCCGCCCTCGACACCCTCCTGGGCGACTACCGCGCCGCGGAGCAGGAGGCCCGCCAGGCCGCCCAGGCGGAGCAGCTGGCCGCCCGCGAGGCGATCGTGGCCGAGGCCGAGGGCTACGCCGGCACCGCCGCGGAGCGGATGCCGTGGAAGCAGGCCTCCGCGCGCATGGCCGAGCTGTTCGACGAGTGGAAGGCCGCGCAGAAGGCCGGCCCGCGCCTGTCCAAGTCGGTGGAGGACGGCCTGTGGAAGCGCTTCCGTGCCGCCCGCACCACGTTCGACAAGACCCGCCGCGCCCACTTCTCGCGCCTCGACGCGGCGAGCTCCGAGGCCAAGCAGGTCAAGGAGAAGCTGATCGCCCGCGCGGAGGAGCTCTCCTCCTCCACGGACTGGGGCGTGACGGCCGGCAAGTACCGCGACCTCATGGACGAGTGGAAGAAGGCCCCCCGCGCCTCCCGCAAGGAGGACGACGCCCTGTGGGCCCGCTTCCGCGCCGCACAGGACGTGTTCTTCGCGGCCCGCAAGGCCGTGGACGCCGAGGTCGACCGTGAATACGCCGCCAACCTGAAGGTCAAGGAGCAGATCCTGGCCGACGGCCAGAAGATGCTCCCCGTCACCGACCTCAAGGCGGGCCGCGCCGCGCTCAATGCGCTGCGGGGCCGCTGGGAGGAGGCCGGCAAGGTGCCGCGGGGCGACATGCGCCGCATGGAGGAGGGCTTCCGCAAGCTCGAGGACGCCGTCAAGGAGGCCGAGTCCGAGCACTGGCGCCGCACCGATCCGGAGACCAAGGCCCGCACCAGCTCGGCCCTGACGCAGCTCGAGGAGACCATCGCCGGCCTCGAGGCGGACCTGGAGAAGGCCAAGGCCAAGGGCGACCAGCGCGGCATCGCGAAGGCCCAGGAGGCCCTCGACGCCCGCCTGCAGTGGAAGCAGGCCCTCGAGGCCGCGGCCTCCGAGCTGCGCTGACCCCTCCGCGGCGTCCCCCGAACGCCGGCTCCCGCACCCCCGTTCGGCACCTGTCCACAGGTGCCGAACGGGGGTGCGGCGTCTCTGGCACGCTTCGGTGCCATGAGCACCTCCCCCGCCCCTGCGCCCGCCGCGCCGCCGACGGCCGCACCGCCGGCCACTGCCCTCCCGACGTCGGCCCGCCGCGGGCTCGCGACGGACCTCGTTGTGGCCGGGGAGCACTTCACCGACGCGGAGCTGCAGGCGCTCGTGCACCGCGGCGCCATCGATCGGGTCCTCCCGGGCGTCTACTGCCGGTCCCGCGCGGCCCGCGACGCGGAGACACGGGCCGCCGCCCTCTGGCTCCTGGCCGGCCCCATCCTGGCGGCCGGCTGGACGGCGGTGGGTCCGTCAGCGGCGTGGGTGCTCGCGGGCGGGCCGGCGCCCCCGCGGATCCACGCGGCCGTGGCGCACTACCACCGCCTGCCCGCCGGCGGCACGGTCCTGCCGTGGGCGCTCGTGCAGTCGGACGTGGCCGCGGGGCCGCAGGGGCACGCCGAGGCCGAGGCGGACGTGATGCGGGTCGGGCCGGCGCGCGTGACGACGCCGGCCCGCACCGTGGAGGACCTCCTGCTCACCGGGGACCCGGACCACGCGCGGCGCGCCGCGCACGTGATGGCCCGCCACGGGACGGCGGGGCTGACCGAGCGACTGGCTCGGCCCACGCGGCGGGCGGGCGTCGTCGCCGCCCGGGCCCGCCTCGCGGCGCTGCTCACTGCGCTGGAGGCGCCCGGGTGAGGGGCGCTCAGGTGCGGTGGACGTCGAACACGCCGTCGATCCGGCGCACCGCGTTGACCACGTGGCTCAGGTACATGGGATCGCCCATCTCGAAGACGAACCGGCTCATGGCCACGCGGTCGCGCGTGGTGTTCACGGACGCCGAGAGGATGTTGACGTGGTTCTCCGCGAGCACGCGCGTGACGTCCGAGAGCAGGGACGTGCGGTCGAGCGCCTCCACCTGGATCTCCACGAGGTAGACGGTGTCCCGCGAAGGCGCCCACTCCACGGGCACGCGGCGCTCGGGCTCCTGCCCCAGCATGGTCGCCAGGTTGCGGCAGTCGGCCCGGTGCACGGAGACGCCAGAGCCGCGCGTGACGAATCCGTCCACCTCGTCCGGCGGAACGGGGTTGCAGCACCGCGCCAGCTTCGCCAGCACCCCGCCGTCGCCGGCCACGAGCACGCCGGCGTCGTTGGTGGCACGCTGCGGGGTGCGGCGCGTCTGCGCGGGGACGAGCGCTGCGAGGTCGACCTCGCCCACGGGGAGCTCCGCGGTCGGCTCCGCGGCGGGGGGTGCGGGCGGGGCCAGGCGCTCCTCGAGCCGCTCGCACACGGCCTGTGCGGAGACATGCCCGTCGCCCACCGCGGCGAAGAGGCCGTCCAGGTCGGCGTAGCCCATCTCCTCCGCGACCCCGACGATCTCCTCGCCGCCGAGCACCTTCTGCACGGCAAGGCCGGCCCGGCGCATGCGTCGGGTGAGGGCCTCGCGGCCGCGCTCGGCCTGCTCGTCGCGGCGCTGGGTGGCGAAGTGGTGGCGGATCTTGGACCTGGCCCGCGGCGAGACCACGAACCCCATCCAGTCCCGGCTCGGGCCGGCGTCCTCGGCCTTGGAGGTGAACACCTCCACGGTGTCCCCGTGGCTGAGCGGGGTGGAGAGCGGCACGAGCTTGCCGTTCACGCGCGCGCCGATGGTGCGGTGGCCGACGTCGGTGTGGATGGCGTACGCGAAGTCCACCGGCGTGGACCCGGCCGGGAGGGAGCGGATCTCGCCCTTGGGCGTGAACACGTAGACCTCGTCGGCGCCGATCTGGGTGCGCAGCGCGGAGAGGAACTCGTCCGGGTCCCGCGTGTCCTTCTGCCAGTCCATGACGGAGCGCAGCCACGCGGGCGTGGCCTGCGCGGGGGCCTGGGCAGCCGCAGCCGCCCCGGCCTTGTACCGCCAGTGCGCGGCCACGCCGTACTCGGCCTGGCGGTGCATCTCCAGCGTGCGGATCTGGATCTCCACGGGCTTGCCGTCGGGGCCGATGACGGTGGTGTGGAGGGAGCGGTACATGTTGAGCTTCGGGACGGCGATGTAGTCCTTGAACCGGCCCGGGATCGGGTTCCACCGCGCATGGATCACGCCCAGCACCGCGTAGCAGTCCCGCACGGTGTCCACGATGATGCGGATGCCCGTGAGGTCGTGGATCTGGTCGAAGTCCTTCCCGCGCGTGATCATCTTCTGGTAGATCGAGTAGTAGTGCTTGGGGCGCCCGGTGACGGTGGCCCGGATGCGCTGCTCGCGCAGCTGCTCCTCGATCACGCCGCGCAGGGACTGGAGATGCTTCTCCCGCTCCGGATTGCGGTCGCCCACGAGGCGCACGAGCTCCGCGTAGACCTTGGGCTTCAGAGCCGCGAACGCGAGGTCCTCGAGCTCCCACTTCACCGTGTTCATGCCGAGCCGGTGCGCGAGCGGGGCGTAGATGTCCAGGGTCTCCCGCGCCTTCTTGGCACTCGAGGCGGGTGAGACATAGCGCCACGTGCGGGCGTTGTGCAGGCGGTCCGCGAGCTTGATGAGCAGCACGTTCACGTCCTGCGCCATGGCGATGACCATCTTGCGGACGGTCTCGGCCTGCGCGGCGGCCCCGTAGGTCACCTTGTCCAGCTTCGTGACGCCGTCCACGAGCAGCGCGACCTCGGGGCCGAAGTCCCGGCGCAGCTGCTCGAGCGAGTAGTCGGTGTCCTCCACGGTGTCGTGCAGCAGGGCCGCCAGGAGCGTGGGGCCGGTGACGCCGATCTCGGCGAGGATGGTGGCCACGGCCACGGGGTGCGTGATGTAGGGGTCCCCCGAACGGCGCATCTGCCCCGCATGGCAGCGCTGCGCGACCTCGAAGGCGCGCACGATCTCCATGAGCTCGGCGCGGGTGGCGCGCTGGCGCACGGTGCGCATGAGCGGCTCGAGCAGCGGCGAGTACTCGGTGGCGTGGCGGCCGGTGAGGCGGGCCATGCGGCCGCGGGGCCGCGCCGCGGCGGGCGGTGTCTGCGGCGCCGGGGGCGGGCCGGCCGGGGCGGGGTGCTGGTGCTGCTCGCTCATGGCGGCGACTCCTTCGGATACCGGGCCCGGCCCGCGGATGATGGGCGAGTCTACCCCGGGCAGAGGGACGGGGGCGGGAGGGCACGTCGCCGTGCCCGCCCGCCCCCGCCCGGGTCGTCGTCAGCGGATCAGACCGCCGGGACGCGCCCCTCGCCGTCCTCGCCGTCCGCGCCGCGGGCGGCGGAGAGCTCGCCCACCCGCGCGTCGTGCGCCCGCACGTCCGCGTCGCCGCGGCGCAGGAGCGCGTACAGCGGGGCCTGGATGAAGAGCGTGGAGAGCGTGCCCACGATGATGCCCACGAACAGGGCCAGGGCGATGTCCCGCAACGTGCCGGCCCCGAGCAGTCCGGCGCCGATGAACAGGATGGAGCCCACGGGCAGGATGCCGACGATCGAGGTGGTGATGGAGCGGACGAGCGTCTGGTTCACGGCCAGGTTCACGTTCTGCGCGAACGTGCGGCGGGGGTCCTCGTGGTCCGTGGCCGTGTTCTCGCGGATCTTGTCGAAGACCACCACGGTGTCGTAGAGCGCGTAGGAGAGGATCGTGAGGAAGCCGATGATCGCCGAGGGCGTCACCTCGAACCCCGTCGCCCCGTAGATCCCGGCGGTCAGGGCCACCACGTACAGCATGCCCAGCACGGCGGCGAGCGACATCTTCCACGTGCGGAAGTACAGGGCCATGAACAGGGTCACCAGCACCACGAACACGATCAGGCCGATGAGCGCCTGCTGGGAGACCGCCTGGCCCCATGTCGGGCCGACGAACGTGGAGGTGACCTGGTCCTGTCCCACGCCGTAGGCGCCCTGGAGGTTCTCGGCCACCTGGCGGGTCTGCGCGTCGTCGAGCTGTTCGGTCTGCACGCGCATGGTGCCGGGCGCGATGTCGGTGACCGTGGGGTCCGAGTCCGGCACCACGTCGGCGACGGCCTGCCGTCCGGGCTCCACGTCCGTGGACTGGGCGGAGGAGACGGTGAACTCCGAGCCGCCCTTGAACTCGATGCCGAGGTTGTACCCGCCGCGCAGCGCGGTCAGGCCCGCGGCGAGGGCCAGGAGGATCCCGGCGAGGGCGAACCAGCGTACCCAGCGCTGGACGAAGGGGTAGGAGGTCCGCCCCGAGTAGAGGTCGTTGCCCCAGGCTGCGAAGCGGTTCACGGCGTGTCCTCCTGTGCGGCGGCGCGCTCGGCGCGCCGGCGTTCGGCGATGGTCATGGGGGCCGCCCCGCGGCGCCCGCGGGACGGGCCGGCGAGGACGGACGCGGCGGCGTGCGCGCCCGAGGCGGGGGCGCCGTCCTCCTCGGCGGAGGTTCCCGGCGCGGCGACCCGGGGCTCCCGGAGGCGGCCCGCGCCCTGGTACAGCGCCGGCTCCTCCCCCAGCAGCGAGGGGTCCAGCCCGGACATGCGGTGCCCGCCGCCGACGAAGCGGGTCTGCGCGAGCAGCTGCATGATCGGGTGGGTGAACCAGAAGACCACGATGAGGTCGGCGATCGCGGTCAGGCCCAGGGTGAAGGCGAAGCCGCGGACGTTGCCCACGGCCACGAAGTAGAGCACGACGGCGGCGAGCAGGTTCACGGCCTTCGACGCGGCGATGGTGCGCTTCGCGCGCTTCCAGCCCTCGTGGACGGCGACGTCCACGGTGCGGCCCGCGCGCAGCTCGTCCTTGATGCGCTCGAAGTAGACGATGAACGAGTCGGCCGTGAGGCCGATCGCCACGATCAGGCCCGCGATGCCGGCCAGGGAGAGGCGGTAGTTGTCCGTCCAGCCGAGGATGGCGATGGCGAGGTAGGTCAGGAGTCCGGCCACCACGATCGAGGCGAACGTCAGCAGGCCGAGGGCGCGGTACTGGAAGAGCTGGTAGACGGCCACCAGGGCGAGGCCGATGAGGCCCGCGATCAGGCCCCAGAACAGCTGGTCCTGGCCGAGGGTGGCAGAGATCTGCTGTTCGGACTCGATGGAGAAGGAGATGGGCAGCGAGCCGTAGCTGAGCTGCTCGGCGAGCTGAGCGGTGGACTCCTCCGTCATGCTGCCGCCGCTGATCTGCGCGCTGCCGTTGGTGATGACGCCGTTGGACTGCGGCGCGGAGATGACCTCGCCGTCCAGGACCATGGCGAACTGCTTGCGCGGGTCGCCCTCCGGGTACGGGGTCAGGCGCTGCGTGACCTCGGCGAAGGTCTTGGCGCCCTCGGCGTCGAAGTCGATGTTCACGACCCACTGGTTCGTGGACACGCCGCCCGTCGCCTGGGCCATGCCGTTGGTGGCGCCGTCGATCTGGGTGCCGGGGATGACCACGGGGCCCAGGAGGTACTTCACGGACGGGGAGACGATGCCGCCGTCCGTCTCCTCCGCCGGCTGGCACGCCACGATCGCCTGGTCCGCGGGCTGGGCCGGGGCGGAGGGATCGCGGGGCACGGTGCAGTCCGCGCGTTGGAACTCGTCGGCGAGCTCGGGCGTCAGCCGGTTCGGGTCGTAGGCGTCCGTCGGCTCCGCGGTGGGCTTCGGGAACTGGTCAACGGGAATGAGCTGGTCCTCGGGGGTGGCCTCGCCGGGGGCGGCCTGCAGCACGGGGCGGAACACCATGTCCGCAGAGGCCTGGATGAGGCGGCGCGTCTCGTCGTCGGGCACGCCGGGGAGGGAGACCACGACGTTCTCGGCGCCCTGGGTGGCCACCTCGGCCTCGGCCACGCCGGAGCCGTCCACGCGCTGGCGGATGATCTCCACCGCCTGCTGGAGCTGCTCGGGGGTGGCCTCCTCACCGGAGGCGGTCTGCGGGGCCAGCACCATCTGCGTGCCGCCCTCGAGGTCCAGGGCCAGCTTCGGGGCCCAGCTCGCCTGGCCGGAGGCCACGCCGAAGCCGAGGATCGCCGTGAGCGCCACGACCAGGGCGGCCAGCCAGGCCAGGGTGCGCGCAGCTGAGCCGGTGGGGGATGTCTTCGCCATGCTTCAGGTGCTTCCGTCCGCGTCGGGGGCGGGCCGTGACCGGGCCGCCGGGTGGGTCTCAGGGGCGGTCGGTCCGCGGGGCGGTGCCCTCGTGGCCGGGGTCCACGACGTCGGCCGCCGTGGAGCCGGACGCGGCACTCTCCGGAGCGACGCGCGGGTCGGTGGTCGGCGCGGCGGTCGGCTCGGCGAGGACGGGACCGTCGGCCGCGGCATCGACGCCGGTGGGCTCCACGACGCTGGCGATGCCCTGGAGGTGGAAGTCCATGCGGATCCCGGGGGCGACCTCGAGGGTCGCGCGCTGCTCGGACTCGTCGAGGCGCACCACGCGGCCGAAGATGCCGGAGGTGGTCATGACCTCCTGGCCCGGGGTGAGGCCGCGGCGCATCTCCGCCTGCTGCGTCTGCACCTTCTTCGCGCGGCGCATGGAGATGAACATGAGCACGGCCAGGGCCGCGAACATGAGCAGCATGAACATGCTGGAGCCGCCGCCGGCGGGCTGTGCGGCCGCCGCGGGGGCCAGGGCGGGGAGGGCGTGGTCGAGCGAGGACATGCGTCGGGCTCCGTCAGTCGAGGTCGGGGTCCGGGCCAGTCTAGGGGCCGTCCCCGCCCGGGCCGCTCAGGCGGAGCCGGGGGCTGCCGGCGCCGTCAGCCCCAGGTGCTCCCACGCTCCAGCCAGCGCGACGCGGCCACGCGGCGTGCGGGCCACCATCCCCTCGCGGATGAGGAAGGGCTCGGCCACCGTCTCCACGGTCTCCATCTCCTCGCCCACCGCGGTGGCCAGGGTGGACAGGCCCACCGGCCCCCCGCCGAACGTGGTGCACAGCGCGGTGAGCACCGCGCGGTCGAGGCGGTCCAGCCCGCGGGCGTCCACCTCGTACATGGTGAGGGCGGCCGAGGCGGCCTCGGCGTCCACGGACTCCAGGCCCTTCACGAGCGCCCAGTCCCGCACGCGGCGCAGCAGCCGGTTGGCGATGCGCGGGGTGCCGCGCGAGCGGGAGGCGATCTGCCGGTAGCCGTCCGTGTCCACGCGCATGTCCAGCAGCAGGGCGGAGCGGCGCAGCACGCGCTCCAGCTCCTCCTCCGCGTAGAACTCGAGGTGGCCGGTGAAGCCGAACCGGTCCCGCAGGGGGCTGGGCAGCAGGCCCGCGCGGGTGGTGGCGCCCACGAGCGTGAAGGGCGGCAGCTCGAGCGGGATCGAGGTGGCGCCGGCGCCCTTGCCCACCACGATGTCCACGCGGAAGTCCTCCATGGCCATGTAGAGCATCTCCTCGGCCGGCCGGGACATCCGATGGATCTCGTCGAGGAAGAGCACCTCCCCCTCGGTGAGCGAGGAGAGGATGGCCGCGAGGTCGCCGGCGTGCTGGATGGCCGGGCCGGAGGACAGGCGCAGCGGGGCGTTCATCTCCGCCGCCACGATCATGGCCAGCGTGGTCTTGCCGAGGCCGGGCGGGCCGGAGAGGAGCACGTGGTCCGCCGCGCGGTCCCGCAGCCGGGCCGAGGCCAGCATGAGGTCCAGCTGCTCGCGCACGCGCATCTGCCCCACGAACTCGTCGAGGTGCTTCGGCCGCAGCGCCGCCTCGAGCCGGCGCTCCTCCGCGTCCGCCTCAGGGGCGGTCATGGGCCGCTCGGCCATGCTCACCGGCCCCCGCGTGCGGCGCCGGCGGTGCCGACGTCGCGCAGGGTGGCGCGCAGCAGCGCGGCGACGTCGCGGGAGTCCTCGAGCTCCGGCCGGGCGGCGACGGTGGCGGCCACGGCCTTCTCGGCCTCCTTCTCGGACCAGCCCAGGCCCGCCATGGCCGCGACGACGTCGGCGTGCCACGCGGTCGCGGCGGCCTCCTCGGCGGCGGGGGCGTCCTCCTCCGGGACCTGCTCCCCCGTGGGGGCCAGCCGACCGGAGAGCTCCACGATGATCTTCCGCGCCATCTTCGGGCCGATGCCCGGCACGCGCGTGAGGGCCTTCTCGTCCTCCTCTGTGACGGCGCGACGCACGGCCTCCGGGTGGTGCACCGCGAGGATGGCCAGGGCCAGGCGCGGGCCCACCCCGTTGGCGCCGATCAGCACCTCGAACACCTCGCGCTCGTGGCGGTCGGCGAAGCCGTAGAGGGTCAGCGCGTCCTCCTTGACCACGAGGTGCGTCTGGACGTGGCCGGGGCTGCCCTCGTGCAGGGTGGCGAGGGTCTGCGGGGTGGAGTGGAAGAGCACGCCCACGCCGCCGGTCGCGATGACGGCGCGATCCAGCGCCACGTGCTCCACGGTGCCGCTCAGGGACGCGATCATGCTGGGCCTTCCGACGTCGAGGGGGACGCATTCGAACATATCATCGAACGTCCCGCGATCCCGGCATCCGCCCGGCCCCCGGCGAGGGCGCGGGGTCAGCGGCGCCTGCCGCCCGTCGAGCGCTCCGCGGCGAGCCACGCCCGCTGCGCCGCCGTCATCTCCCCGGCCCGCGTCGGCAGGAGGACCCGGGCCGCGGAGCGCGATCGTCCCGCCCGCGAGGCCATGTCGGCCGTGTCCATGCCGGTCTGCCCGGCCGCGTGGCCGAGGGCGGTGCCGCGCCAGCCGTGGGCGATGGCCAGCGCGAGGGCGTCGGCGGCGTCGGCCGGCCGCGGCGGGGCGTCGAGCCGGAGGATGCGGGTGACCATCGTGGTGACCTGCTCCTTGCCCGCGT
Source organism: Micrococcus sp. NPDC078436 (assembly GCF_040702705.1). Classification (NCBI taxonomy): domain Bacteria; kingdom Bacillati; phylum Actinomycetota; class Actinomycetes; order Micrococcales; family Micrococcaceae; genus Micrococcus; species Micrococcus sp. NPDC078436. The sequence goes on from NZ_JBFBLX010000002.1 coordinate 79,760, forward strand.
CGCCGTGGCCGGTCACCGCCGCCTTCACCTCCGAGGGGGTGTGCAGCCCCACCGGGATCCCGGCGCGCGCCGCCGCCGCGATCGCCACGCCGGCCGCCTGGGCCGTGCCGAGCACGGTGGGCGTGTTGTTGTTGGCGAACATGCGCTCCACGGCGGCGCGGTCGGGCCGGTGGCACGCCAGGATGCGGGTCACGGCCTCGTCGATCCGCAGCAGCCGCTGGTCGAGGGAGGTCCCGGGCGGGGTGCCCACGACCTCCACGTGCACGAGCGCGGCCCGACGACGGGCGTCCACGTCCACGACGGCGATCCCGCAGCGGGTGAGCCCGGGGTCCACCCCCAGGATCCGGACGACGTCGGCGGGCCGCGTCACGGCGGTGCTGCTCAGTCCTCGTCCAGCTGGGCGAGGATCTCGGGGGCGATGTCGACGTTCGAGTAGACGTTCTGCACGTCGTCGAGCTCCTCGAGCGCGTCCACGAGCCGCAGGAAGGTGCCGGCGCCCTTGGCGTCCTCCAGCTGCACCTTCATGGTGGGGATGAACTCGACCTCGTCGGTCTCGTACTCGACCGAGGCGGCGTCGAGCGCCTCGGCCACCGCGCGCAGGTCGGAGGGCTCGGAGACGATCTCGAAGTCCTCCCCGGCCTCCACGACCTCCTCGGCGTCCGCGCCGCCCTCGAGGATGGCCTCGAGGAGCGAGTCCTCGGTGTTGCCCTCGGCCGGCAGGCGCACGACGCCCTTGCGCGTGAAGAGGAAGGAGACGGAGCCGGAGTCGGCCATCGTGCCGCCATTTCGGGTCACGGCCACGCGCACCTCGGAGGCGGCGCGGTTCTTGTTGTCCGTGAGGCACTCCACGAGCAGGGCGGAGCCCTGGGGGCCGCGCACCTCGTACATGATCTCGACGTAGTCGATGACCTCGCCGGTCAGGCCCGCGCCGCGCTTGATGGCGCGGTCGATGTTGTCGTTGGGGACCGAGTTCTTCTTGGCCTTGCTGACGGCCAGGTCCAGGGCCGGGTTGCCGGACATGTCCGCGCCGCCGGCGCGGGCGGCGACCTCGATGCCCTTGATGTACTTGGCGAAGGCTTTGGCGCGACGCTGGTCGATCACGGCCTTCTTGTGCTTGGTGGTGGCCCACTTGGAATGTCCGGACATGCACGCCTCCTGGCTTCGACTGCTGGCTCGACCGCCCAGTCTAGCCAGCGGGCCCGCACCCGCCGACGTCGGCCGCCGTCGTAGGGTGCCCGTATGACCTCCCCCACCGACGCCCTCCCCGAGGGCCACCCCCTGCTGAGCCCCTCGGTCCTCCCCCACGAGCTGCCCGACTTCGCCGCGTGCTCCGACGCCGACCTCGCCGCCGGCATCCGCCAGGGCATGGCGGAGCAGCGCGCCGAGGTGGAGGCGATCCTCTCCTCCCCCGATGCCCCGACCTTCGAGAACACCGTGCGGGCGCTCGAGCTCTCCAGGGCCCTGCTGCGCCGCGTCGCCGCCGTGTTCTTCACGCTCGTCAGCGCGGACGGCACAGAGGCCCGCCAGGCCCTGGCCCAGGAGCTCTCCCCCGAGCTCGCCGCGCACGAGGACGCCCTGCTGCTGGATCCGCGGCTGGCCGAGCGGGTCGCCGCGATCGACGCCGGCTCCCTCTCGGGCGAGGACGCCCGCCTGCTCGAGGTGCTCCGCCAGCGGCTCGACGTCGCCGGCGCCCACCTGGGCGGCGCGGAGCGGGAGGAGCTGCAGCGCATCAACGGCGAGCTCGCCTCCACGTCCTCCGCCTTCACGCGCCGCCTCGTCGCGGACACCGCCGCCCGTGCCGTGCTCGTCACGGACCGCGAGCGCCTCGCGGGCCTCGGCCAGGACGACGTCGACGCCGCCGCGGCCGCCGCGGTGGAGGCCGGGCACCGCGCGGCGGACGCCCCCGCGGGCGAGGGCCCGTGGCTGCTGACCCTCTCCCTGTTCACCTCCCAGCCCTGGCTGGCGGACCTCGAGGACGAGGCGCTGCGCCGGGAGGTGTTCGAGGCCTCTGTGGGCCGCGGCGCGTCGGGGGAGAACGAGACCCTGACGTTGGCGATGGAGATCGTGCGGCTGCGGCTGCGCAAGGCCCGCCTGCTGGGCGCCTCGTGCTGGGCGGAGCAGGCCCTCAAGGACCGCTCGGCGCCGTCCGTGGCTGCGGTGGAGGGGCTGCTCTCCGCCATGGCTCCGCGGGCCATGGCCAACGCCCGCCGGGACGCCGCCGTCGTCGCGGGCACGGGTGACGGCGCGGCCGAGGTGGCCCCGTGGAACTGGCCGCACCTGTCCGCGCGGCACGCGCGGGAGGCGTTCGCGGTGGACACCGCGGCCCTGCGCCCGTACTTCGGGCTGGACCGCGTGCTCACGCAGGGCGTGTTCGCCGCGGCGGGGGTGCTGTACGGGCTCACGTTCACCGAGCGCCCGGAGCTGGCGCGGCACCTGTACCGCCCCGGCATGCGGGTCTGGGAGGTCGCCCGCGAGCGCGGCGAGTCCGTCGGCCTGTTCGTGGGCGACTTCTTCGCCCGGGCCACGAAGTCGGGCGGCGCGTGGATGCACACGGTGCGGGACAAGTCCGAGGCCCTCGGCGAGAAGCCGGTGGTGTTCACCACCATGAATGTGCCCGCCCCGGCGGAGGGCCGCCCGGCGCTGCTGACCCTGGACGAGACCACCACCCTGTTCCACGAGTTCGGCCACGCCCTGCACGGCCTGCTGGCTGAGGGCGAGTACCCCTCGCTGACCGGCACGGCCGTGCCGCGGGACGTCGTGGAGTTCCCGAGCCAGGTGAACGAGATGTGGATCCGCGAGCCGCAGATCCTGGCCGCGTACGCGCGCCACGTGGAGACCGGCGAGGAGCTGCCCGCCGGCACCCTGGAGAAGCTCGAGGCCGCTGACCTGTGGGGCGAGGGCTACCGCACGGTGGAGTACCTGGGCGCCACGCTGATCGACTGGGCGTGGCACACCCTCACGGAGGAGACCGTGGACGCGGCCACCGCGGATCCGGCGGCGTTCGAGCGCAGGGTCCTCACGGAGGCGGGCATCGACCCGGACCTCGTGCCCCCGCGCTACGGCACCGGCTACTTCAAGCACATCTTCGGCTCGGGCTACGCGGCGGGGTACTACTCGTACGTGTGGGCCGAGGTGCTGGACGCGGACGCCGTGGAGTGGTTCCGGGAGAACGGCGGCCTCACGCGGGAGAACGGCGAGCGCTTCGCAGCGGAGCTGCTCGCGCGCGGCAACACGCGGGACCTGCTCGAGTCCTACCGCGCCTTCCGCGGGCGGGACGCGGAGCTGGAACCGCTGCTGCGGCGCCGGGGGCTCACCGAGGGCTGAGCGCGACTCCGTGACCGGGGACGAGCAGTCATGAGGATGGCCGGAACCGGCCCGGTTCCGGCCCGGTCTCCGGCCCGGTCTCCGGCCATCGGCAGGACACCGCCGCCGTGACACGAACGCAGGTGGAGGGTGTCGCCTCGCGGGCCGGTCTCACCGGTAGGGCGCACACTCCCGGACATCGGCACGGCTCCTCCATCCTGGACGCGGCACCAGCCCGCCGTCGGGCAGCGACCACCTGCGGGACACGACAGTCGATCCGTCACGCAGTGTCAGCGTGGTCTCCGACCGCCCGGGCGCCTCCCTGATCCGCACCCGGCCGTCGACGACGGCGTCGATCACCTGCCGTGCGAAGTCCAGGTCGTCGTCGTCCACGCCGATCTCGAAGCGTGCACACCCGTCCACGGAGATCGTCAGTCCCATCACAGCGGTCCCCTCCGGCTCGGCGAGGTCACCGCAGACCTGCATCTCCGCCGCGTCCCTCCGGTGGGGCACAAGGTCCAGCACGATCATGTCCGAGCCGGCGAGTTCAGCGAGTGAGACCCGCGCCGACCCACGACACACCTCCCGAGCGTGGCCGTACAGCTCCTCCGTCCCCCCTCGTGACACCTCGAGCGGGGCCTCGACTCGCTCCCGGCGCCTCCACCACGACGTCATACGCGGCGGGTGCCGGGCCGGCTCGCGCCGAGCACCGCGCGCAGCCAGCCGCGCACGGTGGTGTCCCACTTCTTGGGGTCCACGTTCTGCTCGCGCGTGTGGCGGGCGCGCTGGAACCGCACGAACCGCACGAGCTCGGGGTTGCGCTCGGCCAGGTCCATGGACGGGCCCACGGGCACGTACTCGTCGTCCTCGGAGTGCAGGATCAAGGTGGGCACCCGCACCTGCTCGGCGCGGGTCACCCAGTCCATCGCCTTCAGGTCCACGGGGGCCGCGAGGCCGGTGACGAACCGGCCGGCCCGATTGGAGAGCAGCCACTGGCCCAGCAGGCCGATCGCCTCCGGGATGCGGTTGAGCTTGGCCTGGTGCTCGAGCACGTCCATCCAGTCGACCACCGGGCCGGTGAGCACCACGGCCCGCACATGAGGGGCCAGCGCGGAGCGGTCCACACACTGCAGCGCCACCGCCCCGCCCATCGACCAGCCGAACAGCACGACGTCCTCGGCCCCCTGCTCCATCGCGTACCGGATGGCGGCCTCCACGTCCTCCCACTCCGTGGTGCCGAGCCCGTAGCGCGCGTCCGGGGCGTCGGGGGCGTCGCCGTCGTTGCGGTAGGAGATCAGCAGGGATGTCATGCCGAGTCGCTGCGCCGTGGGCACCGCGCGGATGCCCTCGTTGCGGCGGGCGCCCCGGCCGTGCACCATCACGGCCCACAGCCCCTCGCCGGACCGGGCGTCCTGATCCGCCTCCGGGTCCACGCGCCAGGCCGGGGCGCAGCCGTTCGGCACGGGGACGAGCACCTCGGCGGCCTCGAGTCCGGCATCGGCCGGGGTGGGGTACACGAACGCGGTGAAGCGCCCCTTCACGGCGGCCCGCAGCTCGCCGGCGTAGACCTCCTCCACGACGCGCTGCACCGTGCCGTCGCGCGGGTCGAACGAGGTGATGGCACCGATCCGCGCGCAGCCGGCGCCGCCGTCGAAGGTCAGCGAGTAGGTGCCGGGGACGGTGGTGTACTCGTCGGCCGGCAGGATGACCTCGGGCCCGTCCTCCCCGTCCACGACGGCCAGGATCGCCGTCGACTCCGCGTGCTGGCGGACGGGCGTCACCACCGTGCGGGCGAAGACGCCCGCGAGCGCGGAGCTGGCCCCGGCCACGACGAACGCCCCGGAGAGGGCCACGCTGCCCACCACCGGGGACCAGCGCGCCATGGGCGCGGCGATCGCCACGGAGCCGCGCACGGTGCCCTTCACCCCTCGGCGCACCAGGCGCTGCGCGAGGGGCACGGCTCCGCGAGCGCGGGACCGGTGGCGGCGGGGGCGACGGCGGCAGGAGGAGGCCATGAGTGCATTCTCGACCACGCACGCGCGGGCGGGCCAATCCGCGCCGATCCGGCCGGCCCGGCGGGGAACAGGGCGAGCGGCGCGGGCGTTGTGCGGACCATGAGCACCCACGAGACCGCATCCCCGGACACCCCTCCCCACGCCGCCCCGCCCGGGACGCCGCACACCGCGGCCCTCACCGAGGAGGAGTGGGCGCGCCGCCTCACCCCGGAGGAGTTCCAGGTCCTGCGCCGCGCCGGCACGGAGCGCCCCTACACGGGCGAGTACTGGGACTCCCACGTGCAGGGCGTGTACGCGTGCCGCGCGTGCGGGGCGGAGCTGTTCCGCTCGGACGAGAAGTTCGACTCCCACTGCGGCTGGCCCTCCTTCTTCGCACCCCTGGCCGAGGACCGCGTGGAGTACATCAAGGACGAGACCCTCGGCATGCAGCGAATCGAGGTGCGCTGCGCCGGGTGCGGCTCCCACATGGGCCACGTGTTCCAGGGCGAGGGCTACGGCACGCCCACGGACCTGCGCTACTGCATCAACTCGATCTCGCTGCGCCTCAGCCCGTCCGACGTGCCCTCCGCCGACGCGTCCGACACGCCGGGCGGCGCGGCGTGAGCGCCCCGGGGGCGCCGACGTCGCCCGCCGACCTGCGCGCCTTCGCCTCCGACAACTACGCGGGCGTCCATCCGGACGTGTGGGCCGCCATGCTGGACGCGGACGCGGGCCACGCGCGGGCCTACGGCGAGGACCCCGTGACGGCGGCGCTGCAGGAGCGCGTCCGCGCGACCTTCGGCGAGCGGGCCTTCGCGCTGCCGGTGTTCAACGGCACGGGCGCGAACGTCGTCGCACTGCGGGCCCTGACGCCCCCGTGGGGAGCGGTGGTGTGCGCTAGCCACGCGCACATCGCCACGGACGAGGGCGGCGCCCCCGTGCAGGTCGGCGGGCTCTCCCTGCTCCCGGTCCCCACGGGCGACGACGGCAAGCTCACCCCCGCGCTCCTCACGCCCGTGCTGGGCTCCTTCGGATTCGTCCACGCGGTGCAGCCGGCCGTGGTGGAGATCGCCCAGGCCACCGAGGTCGGCACCGTGTACTCGGCGCAGGAGGTGCGGGCGCTCGCCGACGCCGCCCACGCCGCCGGGCTGAGCGTCTACATGGACGGCGCCCGCCTGTGCAACGCGGCCGCCGCCCTGGGTGTGCCCCTGCGGGAGTTCACCACCGACGCCGGCGTGGACGCGGTCTCCTTCGGCGGCACGAAGAACGGTGCGCTGGGCGCGGAGGCCGTGGTCGTGCTGAACCCGGATGCCGTGGCCACCGCGGCCATGATCACCGACCGCGACGTGCCGGGCCGCGAGCGCGACGCGGACTCCGCGGCGCAGATGTCCCTGGGGTACCTGCGCAAGTCCTCGATGCAGCTGGCCTCGAAGCAGCGCTACCTCTCCGCGCAGCTGCTGGCCCTGCTCACCGACGACCTCGGCGTGCGCCTGGCGGACCACGCCAACGCCATGGCCCGCCTGCTGGCCGAGCGCGTGTCCGCGCTCGAGGGGGTGGAGCTCTCCCGTCAGCCCGAGGCCAACGCGGTGTTCGCCGTCCTGGACCCGGCCGCCGCCGACGCGGTGCGCGCCCGTTACCCGTTCTACGACTGGAACCCCGCCACCGGCGAAGTGCGCTGGATGACCTCGTGGGACACCTCCCGCGAGGACGTCGCCGGGTTCACGGACGCGCTCGGCCAGGCCCTGGCGGCCCGGCGCTGAGGACCGCCGACGGCGCGCCCTGCGCCGCGACGCGCACCGGCCCGCCTACGCTGTCGGGCATGACCGTCACCGGGGCGCCCCACGCCGCGCGCGCCGAGGTGCCCGCGGAGTTCCGCCGGGCGCTCGCGGAACTGCGCGACGCCCGGCCCCGCACCCCCGTGCGCCTGCGCGAGATCCCGGCCCCGCCCGGTCTCGCCCCGCACGCCGTGGCCCTGGCCGCGGACGTGTGCGAGGACGTCGCCGCGGAGAACCCGGCCGGCCCCGTGCTGGCCACGGGCCGCTTCGTGCTCCTGCACGATCCGGCCGGCTCGCCGCAGTGGCGGGGCCGGTTCCGCGCGGTCACGTACATCCGGGCGAGCCTGGAGCCCGACGTCGCCACGGACCACCTCGCCGGCGCCGTCGCCTGGACCTGGCTCGTGGAGGCCCTGGAGACCCGTCACGCCGAGCACACCGAGGCCGGAGGCGTGGCCACGCGCCAGCTCGCGGAGAGCTTCGGCACCCTGGCCGGCGAGCCGGACGTGACGGACATCGAGCTGCGCGCCTCCTGGACCCCGAGCGGGCGGGATCTCGGGGCGCATCTGGAGGCGTGGTCGGACATGATCTGCGCCTTCGCCGGCCTGCCGCCCGAGTCCGCCGCTCTCCCCCACCCCACCCACTGACGACCCACCAGCAGGAGCACTCCATGACCCAGGCCGCGTCCGCACCGGGACAGCCGTCCCCCGACGAGGCCGCCGGGGAGGCCCCCGCGCCCCGGCTCATCACCGAGCCCGAGGACGGGACCCCGCATGTGACCGACACCCCCGCCGGGCTCGAGGCCTGCGCCCGCGCCATCGCGGCGGGCACCGGACCGGTGGCCGTGGACGCCGAGCGCGCCTCCGGCATCCGCTACGGCCAGCGCGCGATGCTCGTGCAGCTCAAGCGCGCGGGCGCGGGCATCTGGCTCGTGGACCCGGAGGCCTTCGACGGCCTGGAGCCGCTGGCCGAGGCCCTGAGCGGGGTCGAGTGGGTCCTCCACGCGGCCAGCCAGGACCTGCCCTGCCTGGCCGAGCAGGGGCTGCGCCCGGACGCCCTGTTCGACACGGAGCTGGCCGCCCGCCTGGCCGGGCTGCCCCGCGTGGGCCTGGCCGCCGTCCTGGAGGCGATGCTCGGGGTCACCCTGGCCAAGGAGCACTCGGCGGCGGACTGGTCCACCCGGCCGCTGCCCGAGGGCTGGCTGGCCTACGCGGCCCTCGACGTCGAGCTGCTCGTGCCGCTGAGGGACGCGCTCGCCGCGCTGCTGGAGGAGCAGGGCAAGACGGAGTGGGCGCGCCAGGAGTTCGAGGCCGCCCGGCTGGCGCCCCCGCCCGCCCCGCGCACGGACCCGTGGCGCCGCACTTCCGGCTCGCACAGCCTGCGCCGACCCGCACAGCTGGCCGTGCTGCGCCGCCTGTGGGAGGCCCGCGAGGAGCTGGCCCGACACCGGGACGTCGCCCCCGGCCGGCTCATCCCCGACCGCTCGCTGGTGGCCGCCGCCACCGCGCAGCCCCGCACAGTCCCCGCGCTGCGGGACACCTCCGGCTTCCATGGCCGCTCCGCGTCCCGGGAGGCGCCCCGCTGGATCGCCGCGATCCGCGCCGGGCTCGAGGACGCCGCCGACGGCGCAGCCCCGCCCCTGCACGTGCGCGGCGGGGACGCCCCGCCGCCGCCGCGGGCGTGGCGCGATCGCGACCCGCTCGCCGACCGGAGGCTCAAGACCGCGAAGGCGCGCGTGGCCCGCCGCGCGGAGCAGCTCGACATGCCCACCGAGAACCTGCTCACCCCGGACACGCTGCGCCGGATCTGCTGGGAGCCGCCCACGCCGCTCACCCCCGAGTCCGTGGAGGACGCCCTCCGCGAGCGCGGGGCGCGGCCGTGGCAGGTGGAGAGCGTGGCCGCGGTCCTGACCGTGGCCCTGCTGGATCCGGACCCCGTGGAGGACTGAGCGGCGTTCCTGGGACGGCGCGTCACGGTTAGAGTGAGAGCCATGACACAACGCCCCGCTCCCCTGGACGCCTTCGGCCACCTGCCCGGAATCACCCCGGACGAGGTCGTCACCCACATCGAGGTCACCGACCACGCGCTGCCCGGCGGCGTGGGCACCCTCGCCCTCCTCACCCTGGACAACGGCCAGGGCCCGAAGCGGCCGGCGACGCTGGGCCCGGCCTCGTTGCTGGGGCTCGCCCGCGCCCTGGACGCCCAGGCCGCGCGGGCCGAGGCCGGCGAGATCCAGGCCCTGGCGGTCACCGGCACGGAGGGCACCTTCGCCGCCGGCGCCGACCTCTCGCTGATCGCGGGCATCGAGGACGCCGGGGACCCGCAGGCGGGCATCGGCCGCGACCTGGCCCGGCTCGGCCACGCCGCCTACGACCGGCTCGACGCGTTCCCCGCCCGGACCTTCGCCTTCGTCAACGGGACGGCGCTCGGCGGCGGGCTCGAGCTCGCCCTCGCGGCCGAGCACCGCGTGGTGGCCGCGGGCGCCAAGGGCTTCGGACTGCCCGAGGTCCGGCTGGGCCTCGTGCCCGGCTGGTCCGGCGTGTGGCGCGTGCCGCACCTGATCGGCCCCGAGGCCGCCGTCGGCGTCCTGGTGAAGAACCCGCTGGACAACAACCGGACCCTGGACGCGAAGGCCGCGTACGAGCTGGGGCTCATGGACGCGGTGGCCGAGGGCGACCTGCTGGAGGCCGGCCTGGCGTTCGCCGCGCGCATCCTCACGGGCGAGGGCCAGACCGAGGAGGCGCAGTCCGAGCACCACGGCCGCGACGTCTCCGACGCAGCATGGGAGCGCGCGCTCGCGGCGCTCGAGCAGCTCCAGGCCTCGCGCCCGGGGCGCCACCTCCCGGCGCGCCGCCACATCGAGGGGCTGTTCGTCGGTGCCCGCACGCGCACGCGCGAGGAGTCGGCCGAGCACGAGGCCGAGGCGCTCCAGGAGCTCATCGGCTCCCCCGAGTTCCGCCGCACCGTGTACGCGTTCCTGGACGTCGTCCAGCGCCGTGCGAAGAGGCCGGCGGGCGATCCCGGCGCGGACCAGGCCCGCGAGGTCCGCAAGGTCGGCGTGGTCGGTGCGGGCCTGATGGCCGGTCAGCTGGCCCTGGTGTTCGCGCAGCAGCTCGGGGTGCCCGTCGTGATGACGGACATGGACGCCGAGCGCGTCGAGCGCGGCCTCGCCGGCGTGCAGGGGCAGATCGAGAAGCAGGTGGCCAAGGGCCGGATGAGCGCGGAGCAGGGCGAGGCGCTCGCCGGGCTCATCACCGCGGACACGGACAAGTCCGTCTACGCGGACGCCGACGTCGTCATCGAGGCCGTGTTCGAGGAGCTCGAGGTCAAGCGCGCGGTGTTCCGCGAGCTGGAGGGCATCGTGCGCCCGGACGCGATCCTGGCGACCAACACCTCCAGCCTGTCCGTGGCCGCGATGGCCGAGGTGCTCCAGAACCCGGAGCGCCTCGTGGGCTTCCACTTCTTCAACCCGGTGGCCCAGATGCCGCTCATCGAGATCGTCCGCGTGGCCGAGACCTCGGACGAGGCCGTGGCCACCGCGTTCGAGCTGGCCCGCCGCCTCCGCAAGACCGGCGTGCTCGTCAACGACGCGGCGGCCTTCGTGGTCAACCGCGTGCTGCTGCGGATGATGGGCGAGGTGCAGAACTCGTTCGACGCGGGCACGGACGCGCACACCGCCGACCACGCCCTGGACGAGCTGGCCCTGCCGATGACCCCGTTCACGCTCCTGGCGATGGTGGGCATCCCCGTGGCGCAGCACGTCTCGGAGTCCTTGAACACGGCGTTCGGGGCCGATCGTTTCCCGGTGTCCGCGAACCTCCAGCGCCTCATCGACGCCGGCAAGACGGCGATCTGGGCCAAGGACGTGCGCGGCGGCGCCGAGAGCGAGGAGGCCGCCGGCGCGACGGGCGAGGAGATCCCGGCCGCGACCGCCGCGCTGCTCGAGCAGGGCGACGCCCCGCAGACGGCCGAGGAGCTGCTGCACCGCGTGGAGGACGCCCTGGCCGAGGAGATCGGCCTGCTGCTGGAGGAGAAGGTGGTGGCCGCCCCCGAGGACGTGGACCTGTGCATGATCCTGGGCGCCGGCTGGCCGCTGCACCTGGGCGGCATCACGCGGTACCTCGACGACTCGGGCGCGTCCGAGCGGGTCAACGGGACGCGCTTCCACGGCTGAGGCCGGCATCCCGGCACCGGCGGCCCCGTCACCGCGGAAGGGTGGCGGGGCCGCCGGCGTACCGCTCCCGCGGCAGCGGCGGCACGAGGGCGAGCACGTTCGGCGTCGGATGGGCGCTGGCCGGGTGGCAGGTCATGCCCCTGGCGGCGCTGGTGCCCGCCCCGCCTCACTCCACCGGCAGTCCGGCGAACGTCACCAGCTGCGCGCCCAGCCCGGCGAGCGCCTCGTCCCTGCCGGCCACCGGCGCGGACGCCGTCCCGCCACCCCAGTCCGAGGCCGTCACGGCGCCCTCGCGCACGTGATGCGAGCCGATCACCACGCCCTCGCTCACCACGTCCACCCGCACGCCGCCCTCGGCCCCCGCACCGGCATCGCCGCCGGCCGGCCGCAGCGTCGCCTCCGGCATGCGCACCGGCCCCTGCAGCGGGGATGCCTCCTCGAGCCGCACGAACGTGAGCGCCGCCTCGGCCGCGGGTCCCATCAGCAGGTGCTCCGCGTAGGAGGGCACGACGTCCTCCCCCAGCCCCGCGCGCTCGCGCTCGATCCGCACGCGCTGCTCCGTGGCGGAGTCCTCATAGGACGTCCAAACCCACGTCGCCCCGTCGTCGGTGAAGGCCACCTGGCTCTGCGCGAAGAACCGCTCCGGCAGGTCCGGGGTCGCCGCGCGCTGCACCGCGGTGGGGGCGAAGCCCATGCGGGAGGTGAGCACGCCCTCGGCGAGCCGCCGGAACAGGAAGCCCACGTGCTCCCCGCGCAGGGTCACGGCCTCCCAGCGCTCGAACGGGGTCAGGTCGAAGGCGGGGCGGGCGGTCTCGGCCACGGCGGGTCTCCTGGTCTCGGTCGGTCTCGCCGCGCTCTCACGCACGACGACGGCGGGTCGACTCACGATCCTCTCACCCTCCCCCGCGCACCGCACGCGGGGAGGCGCCCGGTCCGCCGAGTGGAACAATGGGGGTATGACCACGCAGGACACCCGCTCTTCCCAGCCCGCCCCCGCCGCCGAGACCGGCTGCTGCGGCCACTGCGCCCCCCAGGACGCCCAGCCCGGCACCACCCGCCGCACCGTGCTCGGCCGCGGCGCCGCCGTCGCCGCCGTGGGTGCCGGCTCCCTCGTCCTCTCCGGCTGCACGGATGAGATCCGCGCGGAGGACACGGCGCAGGACCACTACGTCGGCGCCGCCAGGACGCCCGCCCTCGCCGTCTCGGAGCTGCCCGTGGGCGCCACGACGTCCGTGGAGGTGGAGGGCCGCACGCTGCTGATGCACCGCGTGGACGAGTCCACGGTGACCGCGTACTCGAACGTGTGCACGCACCAGGGCTGCCTGCTCCAGGTGGTGGACCGCCCCGAGGGGACGGCCTACGCGTGCCCGTGCCACGGCTCCCACTTCGACGTGGAGACCGGCAAGCCCTTCGGCGGCCCCGCGCGCCAGCCCCTCATGGACTACGAGGCCGCCATCGACGGCGACCAGGTGGTCGTCAAGCTCTGAGCACGCGCACGCCCGGAACCGAGCGGCGCGGCGAGTCCTGGGAGATCAGACGTCGTCGCCGCGCTCCCGCCCGGGGCCTGCCGGCGCGGCGAACTCCTCCATGCCGAAGCGTCGGCGCGGCAGCAGTCCCTCCGGGGCGGCGTGACCGGCGTACGGATCGGGCCGGCCCCGCCGGCTGGGCGCGGGCGTGCGGCTGCCCCGCGACGGCGGCAGCGCCGCGACCTCGCGCCGGTTGGGGTCCCAGCCGGGCTGCTCACGCCGCCGCGCCGGGTAGTAGCGGTGCCGCCACCAGAACCAGATGAGCGCCCCGAGCACCGGCAGGATCAGCATGGACACGACCCACGGCAGGCGGGCCCGGTGGTCGAGGGGGCCGCGCGCGAGCGAGACGAGCCCGCCCACCCAGATCGCCCCCGCGGTCAGGGACACGCTCCACCCCAGGGCCATCTCGGCCGGCGAGGGCACGAGGGGCATCAGAACAGCGCCACCTTCTCCGGGCCCGGGAAGAGCGCGTCGAGCTCCGCGAGGTCCTCGGCCGTGGGCTCCCAGTCGGAGGCCTTCGCGTTCTCGGCGACCTGCTCGGGACGCGTGGCCCCCGCGATCACGGACGCCACCGGCCCCTGCGCGGCGAGCCAGCCGATGGCCGCCTGCACCTCGGTGATGCCGTGCTCGCGCGCGAACGCCCCGAACGCGGCCAGCTGCTCCAGGTCCGCCTCGTCCACCATGTGCTGCCGCACGTGGGAGAGCCGTGAGCCCTTGGGCGCCGCACCCTGCGAGTACTTCCCCGTCAGCAGGCCGTTGGCCAGCGGGAAGTAGGGCAGCACGCCCAGGCCGAACTCCGCGGCCGCGGGGACGACCTCCAGCTCGGCGCGGCGGTCCAGGAGGTTGTAGTGGTTCTGCGCTGAGACGAACCGCTCGGTGCCGAGCTCGCGCGCCACGTACTCGGCCTGCGCGATCTGCCAGCCGGTGCGGTTCGAGTGCCCGACGTAGCGGACCTTGCCCGCCCGCACGAGGTCGTCGAGCGCCCGCAGCGTCTCGTCGATCGGCGTGCCGGGATCGGGCGTGTGGAACTGGTACAGGTCGATCCACTCGGTGCCGAGCCGGCGCAGCGACGCCTCCACCGCCCTGACGATGTACGCGCGCGAACCGCGGGCGCCGCCGTCGGGCCCGTTCGCCCCGCCCATCTCCATGCCGAACTTGGTGCCCAGCACCACCTCGTCGCGGCGGGAGCCCAGGGCGCTGCCGAGGCGCTCCTCGGAGAGGCCGGGCTCGGCGCCGTAGATGTCGGCGACGTCGAAGAAGGTGATGCCCGCATCCAGCGCGGCGCCGACGACGGCGTCGGTGCCCGCCTGCTCCATCGTGGCGGTGCCGGGACGGCCCAGGTTGTTGCAGCCCAGCCCGACCACGGAGACGGTGAGGCCGGAGCGGCCCAGTCGCACGGTGCGCATCGCTCAGGCCTCCCGGGTCTCGGCCGCAGCGTCCACGACGTCGGCGTCCGCCTCCGCGTCCGCCTCACCACGGGCCGAGGCGTCCGCCGGGCGCAGGTCCCCGCGGTGCACCTCCACCTTGTTCGGCTGGACGCCGTGCGCGCGCTTGGCGGCGGCCGGGATCTCCGCCTCGGCCTTGGCGGCGTGGGGCGTGCGGACGATGAGCACGAGCCGGCCCTCCTCCTCCGCGACGTCCTCGACGTCGCCGAGACCGCGCCACGCGAGCTGGTGGGTGATCTCCGAGCGCAGGGCGTCCGCGTGCTGAGCCTCGATCGGCGTGCTCGTCCGCCCCCGCAGGCGGTAGGTCACGGACAGCGTGGTCAGGGCGTCGTCGTCGAGCTCGGCGAAGCCCTCCTCGCGGCCCTGCGCCACGAAGGCGGCCAGCAGCTCCTCGCCCTCGGCGTCGTCGGCCACGGGCTGGTCCCCCACCGTGCCGACCGCGCCGACGCGGCCGTGGTGCACGGTGAACTGCCCGGAGCCGGGCTCGCACCACGCCTCGCGGTACTCGAAGCGGCGCGTGCCGTCCTCGGCGGTGACGTCGCGGTACAGGCGGACGATGCTCATGGGGTGCTCCTGGCGTCGGGGGTCAGTGGGTGGGGAGGGCGACGACGGCGGCCGGCGCTCAGCGATCGGACGTGCGCCGCGCGTCCTCGGGGCTGGACGGGGCCACGCCGGGCATGCCGGACTCCGGCACGGCGCCGGACACGGGCCGCGCATACGGCACCTTGGCGCCCAGCACCTGGGCCACGGTGTCCTGCGCGATGCGCTGGGCGGTCAGGCCGACGCGGTCCAGCACCTCGGCGCGCGTGCCGTGGGCGAGGAACTCGACGGGCAGGCCGACCTCGTTCAGGGCGGTGTCCACGCCCGCGGCACGCATCTCCTGGCGGATGCGGGAGCCCACGCCGCCGGCGCGGACGCCGTCCTCGAGGCACACCACGATCCGGTGGCGCGCGGCCAGGCGGATCACGGACCCGGCCACCGGCAGGACCCACCGGGGATCCACGACGGTGGCGGTGATGCCCTGGCGGCTCAGGCGCTGCGCGACGTCGAGCCCGAGCTCGGCCATCGCGCCGACGGCCACGATCAGCACGTCGCGGTCGGCGTCGTCCTCGTGGGCGGCCGGGCCGATCCGGGAGAGCACGTCCGTGCCGTCCTCGAGGCGCTCGAGGGCGCGCACGGGCTCGCCCACCGAGCCCTTCGCGAAGCGCACCACGGTGGGCGCGTCGCTCACCGCCACGGCCTCGCGCAGCTCCTCGCGCAGGGTCTCGGCGTCGCGCGGGGCCGCGATCCGCAGCCCCGGCACGGTCTGCAGCAGGGCGAGGTCCCACATGCCGTGGTGGCTCGGGCCGTCCGGGCCGGTCACGCCGGCGCGGTCCAGCACGAACGTCACCCCGGCGCGGTGCAGGCCCACGTCCATGAGCACCTGGTCGAACGCGCGGTTGAGGAACGTGGCGTACACGGCCACCACGGGGTGCAGGCCGCCGAAGGCCATGCCCGCCGCGGAGGTGACGGCGTGCTGCTCCGCGATGCCGACGTCGAACACGCGGTCCGGGAACTCCAGGGCCATGGGCGCCAGGCCCACCGGGTTCATCATGGCGGCCGTGATGGCCACGACGTCCGGGCGCTCGCGGGCGATGTCCACCATCTCCTCGCCGAACACGTTGGTCCAGGACTGCGCCGTGTCGGAGGTGACGGGCTCGCCCGTGGACGGGTCGATCCGGCCGATCGCGTGGAACTGGTCCGCCTCGTTCGCCACGGCCGGCGCATAGCCGTGGCCCTTCTCGGTCATGGCGTGCACGATCACGGGTCCGCCGTAGGCGCGGGCGTCCTCGAGGGCCTCCTCCATGGCCTCCACGTCGTGCCCGTCGACGGGGCCGATGTACTTCATGCCCAGGTCCTCGAACAGGCCCTGCGGCGCCCAGAGGTCCTTGAGGCCCTTCTTCGCCGCGTGCAGCGGGCGGTAGAGGAGGTGGCCCGCCGTGCCGCCCTCCTGCAGGCGGCGCTTCATGTAGTCCAGGGTCTGCTCGTAGCGCCGGTGCGTGCGGACCTTGTCCAGCACTCCGCGGCGCAGCCCGCCGAGGTGGTCGGCCAGGCCGCCCACGGTGGGGGCGTACGAGCGGCCGTTGTCGTTCACCACGATCACCACGCGCCGGTTGCGATCGCCGGCGATGTTGTTGATCGCCTCCCAGGCCATGCCGCCGGTGAGGGCGCCGTCCCCGATCACCGCGACCACGGTGCGGTCCCGCTGGCCCGTCTGCCACCACGCACGGGCGATCCCGTCGGCCCAGGAGAGGGAGGAGGAGGCGTGCGAGGACTCGACGACGTCGTGCTCGGACTCGGCGCGGTCGCCGTAGCCGGACAGGCCGCCCTGCTGCCGCAGCGTGGTGAAGTCCTGGCGCCCCGTGAGCAGCTTGTGCACGTAGGACTGGTGGCCCGTGTCGAAGATGACCGCGTCCCGCGGGGAGGAGAACACGCGGTGCACGGCGAGCGTCAGCTCCACCACGCCGAGGTTGGGGCCGAGGTGGCCGCCCGTCTGGGAGACGTGGGCGATGAGGAACGCGCGGATCTCCGCCGCCAGCCGCGTCAGCTCCTCCTCGGAGAGGCCCTCGAGGGCCTCCGGAGACGTGATCTGGGGCAGCAGGGGTGCACCGGTGTCCTGGGGGCGGCTGGCGCGGGACGGCTCGTTCATAGTCCGTCCAGGGTACTCCGCTCCCCGCGCGCGGGCGCGTAGGCCGAGGACGACGCCGGCCCGCCGCCTCCGCGTGGGAGGCGACGGGCCGGCGTCGGGCGGCCCCGCGAACGGGGCCCGTGCGCGGATCAGGCCTTGGCGACCATCTGGCGCAGCACGTACTGCAGGATGCCGCCGTTGCGGTAGTAGTCGGCCTCACCGGGGGTGTCGATGCGCAGGACCGCGTCGAACTCGGTGACCTTGCCGTCGTCGCCGGTGGCGGTGACCTTCAGGGTCTTCGGCGTGTGGCCCTCGTTGAGCTCCGTCACCCCGGCGATGTCGAAGGTCTCGGTGCCGGAGAGGCCCAGGGAGTCCGCGGACTCGCCGGACGGGAACTGCAGCGGGAGCACGCCCATGCCGATGAGGTTCGAGCGGTGGATGCGCTCGAAGGACTCCGCGATGACGGCCTTCACGCCCAGGAGCGCGGTGCCCTTCGCGGCCCAGTCACGGGACGAGCCGGAGCCGTACTCCTTGCCGCCCAGCACCACCAGCGGGGTGCCCGCGGCGGCGTAGTTCTGCGCCGCGTCGTACACGTAGGCCTGCGGGGCGCCGTCCTGGGAGAAGTCGCGGGTGAAGCCGCCCTCGATGCCGTCCAGGAGCTGGTTCTTGATGCGGATGTTCGCGAAGGTGCCGCGGATCATCACCTCGTGGTTGCCGCGGCGCGAGCCGTACGAGTTGAAGTCCTTGCGCTCCACGCCGTTCTCCAGCAGGTAGCGGCCCGCCGGGGTGTCCGACTTGAACGAGCCCGCCGGGGAGATGTGGTCGGTGGTGACCGAGTCGCCCAGCTTCAGCAGCACGCGGGCACCGGCGATGTCCTCCACCGGCTCCGGCTGCGCCTGCATGCCCTCGAAGTACGGGGGCTTGCGGACGTAGGTGGAGGCCGCGTCCCAGGCGAACGTGTCGCCGGTGGGGGTCTCGAGGGACTGCCAGCGCTCGTCGCCGTCGAAGATGGTGCCGTACTGGTTCGTGAACATCTCGGTGTCGATCGACTCGTCGATGATCTTCTGGACCTCGGTGGGGTCCGGCCAGATGTCCTTCAGGAACACGTCGTTGCCGTCCGCGTCCTGGCCCAGGGCCTCGTTCTCGAAGTCGAAGTCCATGGTGCCGGCCAGCGCGTAGGCCACCACGAGCGGCGGGGACGCGAGGTAGTTCATCTTCACGTCCGGGTTGATGCGGCCCTCGAAGTTGCGGTTGCCGGAGAGCACCGCGGTCACGGAGAGGTCGTTCTCCTGGATCGCCTCGGAGATCTCCTGCTCGAGCGGGCCCGAGTTGCCGATGCAGGTGGTGCAGCCGTAGCCGACCACGTTGAAGCCGAGGCCGTTGAGGGACTCGCGCAGGCCCGACTTCTCGTAGTAGTCGGTCACGACGCGGGAGCCCGGGGCCACGGAGGTCTTCACCCACGGCTTGGAGGTCAGGCCCTTGGCCAGCGCGTTGCGGGCCAGCACGCCCGCGGCCATCATCACGGAGGGGTTCGAGGTGTTGGTGCATGAGGTGATCGAGGCGATCGACACGGCGCCGTGGTCCAGCTGGAACCGGCGGCCGTCCTCCATGGACACGTCCACGAGCTTGGAGGGACGGCCCTCGCCTGCCTCGTCGTCCGTGGCGTAGTTGTGCAGGTCCTTGCGGAACGTCTCCTTGGAGTCGGAGAGGACGATGCGGTCCTGCGGGCGCTTGGGGCCGGAGATCGAGGGGACCACCGTGGAGAGGTCCAGCTCGAGGTACTCCGAGTAGGCGACCTCGGTGGAGGGGTCGTGCCACATCCCCTGCTCCTTGGTGTAGGCCTCCACGAGGGCGACCTGCTCCTCGGAGCGGCCGGTGAGGCGCAGGTACTCGAGCGTCACGTCGTCGATCGGGAAGATCGCGGCCGTGGAGCCGAACTCCGGGGACATGTTGCCGATGGTGGCGCGGTTGGCCAGCGGCACGGAGCCGACGCCCTCGCCGTAGAACTCCACGAACTTGCCCACCACGCCGTGCTGGCGCAGCATCTCGGTGATCGTCAGCACCACGTCGGTGGCGGTGGCGCCGGCCGGGATGGAGCCGGTCAGCTTGAAGCCCACGACGCGCGGGATGAGCATGGAGACCGGCTGGCCGAGCATCGCGGCCTCGGCCTCGATGCCGCCCACGCCCCAGCCCAGCACGCCCAGGCCGTTGACCATGGTGGTGTGCGAGTCGGTGCCGACGCAGGAGTCGGGGTAGGCGCGCAGCACGCCGTCGACCTCGCGGGTCATGACGGTGCGGGCCAGGTGCTCGATGTTGACCTGGTGGACGATCCCCATGCCCGGGGGGACGACCTTGAAGTCGTCGAACGCGGTCTGGCCCCAGCGCAGGAACTTGTAGCGCTCGCCGTTGCGCTCGTACTCGATCTCCATGTTGCGCTCGACCGCCTGGTCGTTGCCGAACACGTCGATCTGCACCGAGTGGTCGATGACCAGCTCGGCCGGGGAGAGCGGGTTCACGCGGGCGGGATCGCCGCCGAGGTCCTTGATGGCCTCGCGCATGGTGGCCAGGTCCACGACGCAGGGCACGCCGGTGAAGTCCTGCATGATGACGCGGGCGGGGGTGAACTGGATCTCGGTGTCCGGCTGCGCGGAGGGATCCCACGAGGCCAGGGCCCTGATCTGCTCGGCGGTGACGTTGGCACCGTCCTCGGTGCGCAGCAGGTTCTCCAGCAGCACCTTGAGGGAGTAGGGCAGCTTCTCAGCGCCCTCCACCGCGTTGAGGCGGAAGATCTCGTACTCGGCGCCGGCGACGTCGAGGACGCCCTTCGACCCGAAGCTGTCAACAGTGGTCACGGGAGGACTCCTATTCCCGCCCGGGTTCGTCCCGGGCACTCGTCCAGTGGGGGTCGGCGCCGGGTCCTCGTCCGTGACGGTCCTCACAGGGCCGTCACCTGAATCACAGGCGCCGCACTGCCGCCCAGCCTACCGCGTGCCCGCCCCGCCCCGGGGCTCTCTTCCCCTGTGTGGCGACACACTGCGGCCGCGGACGTGACGGGGGCGTGCGACGACGGCGTCCGTCGTCGCACGCCCCCGTGGGGTCCGGCGGGTCACTCGGCGGCGGGGGTCTCCACGACGGCCGGCGCGGCCACGAGGTCCGCGGCCGGGCGCAGCACGGTCACGGACTCCAGGTGGTGGGTGTCCGGGTAGAGGTCGAACACGCGGGCGCGCTCCACATCGTAGCCGCCCTCGCGCAGCCACGCGAGGTCGCGCGCGAAGGAGGCCGGGTCGCACGAGACGTACACGATGCGGCCCGGGCGGAGGGCGAGGATCCGCTCCACGGCCCTGCGGCCCGCGCCGGAGCGCGGCGGGTCGAGCACCACGGTGTCCACGGCCGCGTCGGCCAGGCCGCCGTCGGCCACCGCGCGCTCCGGGTGCTTGAGCCAGCTGCCCAGGACCTTGTCCGTGGGGCCGTTGAGCACGATCGCCTGCTCGGCGCCGAGCAGGTTCCGGCGGGCGTCCTTCGACGCGCCGCGCGAGGCCTCGACGGAGTAGACGCGGCCCTCGGGGCCCACCGCGTCGGCGAGGAAGGCGCTGAACAGCCCCGCGCCGGCGTAGAGGTCGGCCACCATCTGGCCGGGCTGCGCCTGCGCGTCCTCGAGCACGGCGTCCACGAGGGTGGCCGGAGCGTGCTGGTGGACCTGCCAGAAGCCGTCGCCCGTGACGCGGAAGCGGCGCTCGCCGCCGCGCTCCGTCCTCACGGTCTCCGAGACCCACGTGCGGCCCGTGATGCGCTCCACGGTGACGGGCGAGTGGCGCTTGGGACCGGGCATGGCGAGGCCGGTGGACACCTGGACGGCGGAGGCGTTCGCGGTCTGCCGGATGCGGGTGCGCAGTCGGCCGAGCTTGGCCTCGTCCGCCGCGGTCTGCGGGGTGGGCGTCACGAGCACCAGCGGCTGCGAGCCGTTGGCCGGGGTGGCCACGTCCACGCGGGCCGCCCCCGTGAAGTCCCAGTCCCACAGGGCCAGGGCGTCCAGGGCCGGCACGCCCAGCGGCATGTTGCGCACGGGAAGGAGGGTGGTGGAGCGGTGCGCATGCATCGCGATGTGGCCCTGCGGGGTCACCGCGAACGCGGTGCGCGTGCGCCAGTGCTGGCCCGTGGGCTCATCCTCCTCGCCCGCGAAGCAGACCTCGGGGTCGAGGGTCACGCCGGCGATCCGGGCGACCGTGTCGCGGAAGACCTGGGCCTTGAGGCGGCGCTGGTGCGGCACCACGATGTGGCCGAACTCGGCGCCGCCCACGGGGGGCCGGCCCGAGGCGTGCGCGCGCATGACGTCCGCGAGCTTCCACTGGTGGATGCGGCGGAACTCGGAGGGCCGAAGGACCTCGACGGCGTCCCCGCGCCAGAACCGCGCTCCCGGGTCGCACTCGGTCAGGGCGACCCTGACCTTCTCCCCCGGCATCGCGTGCCGGACGAACACGACACGTCCCTCGTGGCGCGCGACGCAGTGGCCGCCGTGCGCCATCTGCCCGGCCTCGACCTCGATGATCCTCCCGACCTCGGTGATGTCCGTGGTGGCGTCAGTGACGGCCATGATGACTCCTCTCGCGAAGCAGCGCGCCGCAGACCTTGCACCGGGCGTCGACTGGTCCCATCATTCTCGCAGATTCGCCGCGGAACGCGGTCTCGGCTCTTCGCCCTCGCGGATCTGCCACGGCACCGAGCCCACCATCACTCCCGCCTCCCGCTGCAGGCGGTTCTTCTGCCGCGTGGCCGTGCGGTTGTGCAGCAGCGTCCGCCATCCCGGCCGCACCACGTACTCGGGGATGAACACCATGGTCAGGTCCCGCGGGGAGAGGCGCCGGCGCTCGCGCAGGTGCCGCACGAGCGGCACCACCGTGTCGCGATAGGGAGAGGCCACCACGGTGAGCGGCAGCGGCATGCGGGCGCGGTCCCAGTCGTCGATCACCCGCTCCGTCACCGCGCGGTCCGCGTCCACCACCACGGCCTCCAGGGACGAGGGGCGGGTCGCGCGGGCGTACGCGATGGCCCGCAGCGCCGGCCTGTTCAGGGTGGAGACCACGACGACGACGTGCACCCTCGAGGGCAGGGCACGGGCGTCGTCGTGGGCGTCCGGCGTGAGCTCGCGGCCCACCGCGGCGTAGTGCCGGTGGATCCGGCCCATGACCAGCGCACCCACGACGATCGTGAGCAGCGCCACCCACGCCCCCTGCGTGAAGCGCGTCACGAGCACGACGACGCCGGCGAGCGCGGTGACGCCCAGCGCGACGGCGGTGATGCCGAGGCGCAGGCGCACCGCGGCGCGGGCGCGCGTGCCCGGGGTGTGCGCGAGCCGGCGGCGCCACAGCCGCAGCATCCCCGTCTGGGCGAGCGTGAAGGCCAGCAGGACGCCGATCACGTACAGCTGGACGAGCAGGGCGGTCTGGGCGCGGAAGACGAGCAGCAGGATCGCCGCGGCGGCACCGAGGGCCACGACGCCCCACGTGTGGACCAGGCGGTCGCCGCGCACGCGCATCTGCCGCGGGAGGTAGCCGTCGTCGGCGAGCCGGGAGGTCAGGGCCGGGAAGGAGCGGAACGCGGACTTCGCGGCGAAGAGCAGCAGGAGCGCGGTGGCCGCGATGGTGAGCACGGCCAGCGGGCTCCCCGGTCCGAAGACGGCGGCCGCGAGCTGGGCGATCACGGGCGGGGCCGCGGCGCCCTCGGGCAGCGGCGCGCCGTCCGGGCCGCGCAGGGAGGCCGGGTCCAGGGCCACCACGGTGCCCGTGCGGTGGGCCAGGTGCATGACGCCGACCGTGAGTGCCGCCACGGCGGCGGCCATCATCGTGAGGAGCCAGCGGACGGTGGGCACGGCCGGATGCGCCACCGTGCGGGCGGCCGAGACGGGGACCTCCACGCCCGTGAGCAGGACCGAGCCCGCGCTGAAGGCGCGCAGGGCCAGCAGGGCCGTGGCCACCGCGCCGACGGGCCCGGCGCCGGACCCGTCCACCGTGTGTCCAGCGGTCACGGCCTGGCCCAGGGTGCCCCCCGCGTCCTGCCACAGGCCCACCCCCACCATGCCCGCCAGCAGGAGCACGAAGGCGGCCACCACGAGCGGCAGGATGCGCCGGCCCCGGCCACGGTCCGATCCGCGCAGGGCCAGGAGCAGCACGAGGCCCAGGGCCGTGCACGCCACCGCCATGCGGTGCTCCGCGAGCGAGGGCACGAGGGCGGCGGCGTAGTGGGCGAAGGCCGCGAGGGACACGGCGGCGGTGAAGACGAAGTCCAGCAGGAGGGCGGCCGAGGCGAGCACCCCGGCGCGCGGTCCCAGCTTGGTGCGCGCCATGCGGTAGATGCCCCCGTGCGGCACCGCCACCACGGCAGCCCGGAACGAGGCGACGATGAGCACCATGACCGCGACGACGGCCCAGCCCACGAGGGGCCCGAGCGCGAGGGCGGCGGTGCCCGAGGCCACGAGGGTCAGGATGATCTCGTCCGGGGCGTAGGCCAGGGAGGAGAGCGCGTTGGCGGAGGTCACGGGGAGGGCGCGCCACCGGGGCATGCGCGGGGCGGCGGCGTCCGTGGAGGCCACGGGTCGTCCCAGCAGTGCCCGGCGGAGGGTCGCTGACAGCGTCGTCACCGCACCACGGTACCCCCGCCCCGCACCGCCATGCCCCGCCCGTTCCCGCGGGCGCCCGGGGCGGTGCGAGGATGGTCCCCGGGCGGGCGCCGCCCGCACCGATCCGGAAGGGGACGAACAGGCCATGGCTCACTACGTCATCGTCGGCGGCGGCCGCGTGGGTTCACGCCTCGCGGCCACCCTGGACGCCGCGGGCCACTCCGTGGCCGTGGTGGACCGGGACGCCCGCGCGGAGGACGGCCTCCCCGCGGACTTCTCGGGCGAGTTCGTGGCGGGCATCGGCTTCGACCGCGACGTGCTGCGCCGCGCCGGGACCGAGAAGGCCCAGGGCCTGGCGGCCGTGACGGCGGACGACGGCACCAACATCATCGCCGCGCGCGTGGCCCGCGAGACCTTCCACGTGGACCACGTGGTGGCGCGCATCTACGATGCCGAGCGCGCGCGGGTGTACCAGCGCCTCGGCGTGCCCACGGTGGCCTCCATCCAGTGGACCGCGGAGCAGGTGCTGCACCGCCTCCTGCCCGCCGGCGCCGCGGACGCGGAGCAGCGCGACCCCTCCGGCCGCCTGATCATCACGGAGCTCGTCCCCCACCCCTCGTGGTGGGGGCGGCGCCTGGCCGAGGTCGAGTCGATGACCGGGATCCGCGTGGCCTACCTGACCCGCTTCGGCGAGGGGATGCTCCCGGCGGGCGTAGAGCGCCTGCAGGAGGGCGACGTCGTGCACGGCGTGTACCCCGTGGACCGGCGGGACGCGGTCGAGGCCGCACTGCAGGGCGAGGCCCGTGAGCCGGACGAGGACGAGGAGGAGCGGTCATGAGGGTCGTCATCGCAGGGGCCGGCGCCGTGGGCGCCTCGGTCGCACGGGAGCTGTGCGCCCACGGGCACGCCGTGACCGTGGTGGACCTGCGCCCGGAGGTCGTCCGGCGCGCCGACGTCGGCCGTGCCCGCTCCCTCGTGGGGGACGCGACCGACCTCGTCATGCTCGGCGAGGCCGGGGCGCTCGAGGCGGACGTCCTCGTGGCCGCCACGGGCGACGACCGCGCCAACCTCGTGGTCTCCCTGCTCGGCCGCAGCGAGTTCGGGGTGCAGCGCACCGTCGCCCGCGTGAACAACCCCCGCAACGACTGGCTCTTCGACGAGTCCTGGGGCGTGGACGTGGCCGTGTCCACCCCGTCCATCATGACGGCGCTCGTGGAGGAGGCCGTGGAGACCGGCGACCTCGTGCGCCTGCTGCGCCTCGAGGCGGGCGGCACGGCGCTCACCGAGTTCCGCGTCCCGGCGTCGCACTGGCTCGTCGGCCGTCGCGTCGGGACGGTGTCCTGGCCGGCGGAGGCCCCGCTCGTGGCCGTCGTGCGGGACCGGACGCCGCGCGCCGCCACCCCGGATGAGGTCCTCGAGGCCGGAGACGAGCTGTTCCTGCTCGTCTCCGCCGCGGCCGAGACGGCCCTGCGGCGTCTCCTGGTCGGGGAGGCCGCGGCGCCTCAGCGTGAGGACGCCGGGTCGACGGCGGCGGCGCCGGCCGGACCGGGCTCCTCCTCGGGCGAGCCCGGCGAGGGCGCGCTCACGGACCAGGCCAGCCAGAGCCCCAGCGCGTAGAGCGGCAGACCCATCACGAGACGGGCCACGCCCAGGGCCGTCGCCGCGTCCGCGAGGTAGAGCGGCACCTGCACGCCCAGCCGCAGCGCGAAGACGGCCACCATCACCCACGTGGCCGCCGCGTAGGCGCGCCGGCGGCGGGGGTCCGCACGCCAAGCGGTCCCCTCCCCGCGCACGAGGCCGAGGATCAGGCCCACCACGGGCCAGCCCGCGAGGATCGAGACGAGGAACGCGAGGCCGTAGCCGGCGTTCGTGATGAAGCCCCAGAGGTAGTAGTCCCGGGCCTGCCCCGTGGTCAGGGCCACCGCCACCGAGAGCACGACGACGACGAGCCCGGCCAGGACCTGCGCGGGCGACTGGCGCTGCGCGAGCCGGACCACGCCCATGAGGACGGCCACGCCCGCGGCGGCCACGCCCGAGGGCCACACCTGCTGGGTGAGCACGTACCCGACCATGAAGACGAACGTGGGCAGGGACGCCTCCACGATCCCCCGCCAGCCGCCGACGCTGGCCAGGGGGTCCAGGCGGCCGTGCTCGTCGAGCCTCGCGCCGCGGCCGAGGGCGGCGGCGGGGTCCGGCGCGCCGGGGTCGCGGCGGGTCGCGGGCCGGTTCATGGGTGCCTCCTGCGTCATCGGACGGCCGTCGGGCCGTCCACGAGGTCGAACTCGGGATTGTGCAGCGTGGGAACGCCGTCGATCTCCACGACGCGGCCGCGGATGCGCAGCCACTCCCCCGGCATCACGCCGGGCACGCGACGCCGCCCGTGCCACACCAGCCGGATGACGGCGAGCGGCTCGGCCCGTCCGGGCTCCGGGAGCCGCGTGGCGAGCTCCGCGCGGAACACGGTGGCGTCGTCGGCGCCGGGGATGGTCACGGCGACCACCACGCCGAGGCGGTCCACCATCCCGGCGGGAGGCGGCAGGACCGCCACCGGCGCGGTCGCGGGGCTCACCGGGTCTCCGTGATCTCCGGGCCGCGCTCCGGCAGGGGCGCGCCCCCGGCCGGCTGCTCGCCGGACGGCGCCGTCGGTGCGGTCTCGGTGCCCTCGGCCGGACGGCGGCGGCGCTGCACGGGCTGGGCGTTGGCCGGGGCGTGCAGGGGCAGCAGCTCCCGGGGAGGCAGGGGCCCCTCGCCGCGGACCACGACGAGGTCGGAGAAGACCTGCTCGAGCGGTCCGGCGGCGTCGGGCCGGAAGGCGGCCTCGCCGTGGAACACGCCGCGCACGAACCAGCGGGGGCCGTCCACGCCCACGAAGCGGGCCACGTTCCAGCCCGGCGAGCCGTCCGGCATCTCGGCGGGGATGCGGGTGAGCAGCTCGGGGCCGAAGGCGCCGACCTGCTCCTGCACGTGGGCGCCCGGGGAGGAGCCCAGGGCGTCCACGAGCTCCGCGCGCAGGTCGTCCCACAGTCCGGCGGCGCGCGGCGCGGAGAAGGCCTGGATCTGCAGCGCGGAGCCGCCCACGGTCACGGTGACGGCCACGATGCGCCGCGTGGCGTCCTCGAGGTCGAGCCGCAGCTTCATGCCCTGGACGGCGCGCACGCGCAGCGCGCCCAGGTCGATGTACCCGATGGCGGACGGGCGGGCCGTCACGTCGTGGGGGCCGCGCTCGGCCTCCCGGGCGGCGTCGCCGGCGGCCGCGGCCACGGCGAGGTCGCGCTCGTCGAGCAGATGCTCGGGCAGGGTCACCTGCTCGTGGCGCGCGGTGCGGTTGCGTCCGAAGATCACGAGGTCCTCCCGGGAGTGTCGACGTCGGCGGCCGGCGCGGTGGTGCCCGCGCCGAATCCGCCCGTGGATCCGAATCCGGCCGTGCCGCGCACGGAGTCCGGCAGGGCGTCCACCGGCTCGAAGCGTGCCTGGACCACCGCCTGGACCACGAGCTGGGCCACCCGGTCCCCGCGGTGCAGGGTGAGGGGCTCCGCCGGATCGTGGTTGATGAGCGGCACCATGATCTCGCCGCGGTACCCGGCGTCGATGGTGCCGGGGGCGTTCACGACGCCCAGGCCGTGGCGGACCGCCAGGCCGGAGCGGGGGTGCACGAAGCCGGCGTACCCCTGGGGCAGCGCGATCGCCACGCCGGTGGGGACGAGGGCCCGCTCCCCCGGGGCGAGCGTCACGTCCACCGTGGTGCGCAGGTCCGCGCCGGCGTCGCCGTCCTGGGCGTACGCGGGGGGCGGCAGGTCAGGATCGAGGACGCGCAGGGGCACGGGAAGCTCGGCGGGGTCACTCACGTGGCAGGACTCTACCCGAGCCGCGTCGGGGCCCCCGGGCGGCCGGATGTGGGAAGCTGGAGGACATGCAGGAGCCCCACGATGACGCCGCCCGCCCCCTCTCCGCCGAGCCCGCCCCCGCGGTGGCCGGCGGCCCGGACCCGGTGGTCTACGAGGAGCGGCTCTCCCCGTCACCGGGCGTGTGGATCGTGGCCCTCATGCTCGCGGGACTGGCCATCCTGGTGTTCGCGCCGATCGACATCGTCGTGGGGCTGATCGCCGCGGCCGTCTTCTTCGGGATCGAGGCACTCCTGCTGATCACCGGAACCCCCCGGATCACGGTGCGCGAGCGGACGCTGCAGGTGGGCCGCGCGAGCATCGAGCGGCGTCACATCGGCGCGGTGACGGGACATCGCGGCGAGTCGGCGCGGCAGCAGCGCGGGCCGCACCTGCACGGACTGGCCTACGTGACGGTGCGCGGGTGGATCTCCCCCGTCGTGCGCGTCCAGATCACGGACGAGCGGGACCGGACGCCGTACTGGCTCACGAGCACCCGCCGGCCGGAGGAGCTCGTGGCGGTCCTCGGCGGCCGCATGGCCGCCGAGGACGGGTGAGGGCTCAGCCCTCGCAGTCGGTGCAGTAGAGCTCGCCGTTCTTCTCGCGCGCGGCCTGCGAGCGGTGGCGCACCAGGAAGCACGAGGCGCACGTGAACTCGTCGGACTGCGCGGGCAGGACCCGCACCATGAGCTCCTCGCCGGAGAGGTCCGCCCCCGGCAGCTCGAATCCCTCCGCCGCCTCGGTCTCGTCCTCGTCCACGACGGCCGACTGCGTGTCGGTGCGACGCGCCTTCAGCTCCTCGATGGAATTCTGGCCGAGCTCTTCCTCGTTCTTGCGAGGGGCATCGTAGTCCGTGGCCATGGTGTGGTTCTCACGCTCCGCTGGTGGGGGTACGGCATCGGGACCGATGCCGGTGCGGGCAGCGGATCGGGACCCCCGAGGGGAGCGCCCGCCGTCATCCTGCGCCGTTGCGCGTAGATTGTGCACCACGGGCCGCCGGGAACCAAATGGCCGCGGGCCGCGCTCGCACCGCGGCTCCCCGCGGCCGGACCGCTAGGATCAGCAGAGGCCCGACGCCGGCCGCGCCGTCCTCGCCCGCGCCCGCGGACACGCCGCGGACCGGTCGAGAACGATGTGGGAGGGACCACCGCCATGGCAGAGCTGCGACTGACCGGACCCACCGAGGACGGCCGGGCACTGCGCCTGGCCGACGCGGACGGGCAGGAGCACTCCCTCCCCCTCTCCGTCTACCTGCGCCGCCTCGTGCTCGAGGGCACGGAGCAGGAGGACGCCGAGCCTCAGGAGCAGCCCGCGCAGGACGCCCCGCGGGGGGACGAGCAGGGCACCGACGAGCAGAGCCCCGACGACGCGTCCGGCGACGAGGTCACCGGCGGCCCCGATTCCGAGGAGGAGGCGCAGCCGCCCCGCCGCACCGGCCCCAGCCCCCTGGCGCCGCGCATCACGCCTCCCCTCCAGCCGGAGGCGGCCTCCCACGCGCCCCTGCCGCCGACCGCCGGCGCCCCGTCTGCGGCCCCGCTCACCGCCACGTCCGCCCTCACGGGCTCCCCTGAGCCCGCCGCGTCCCCCGTGGAAGCGCGTCTGACGCCGGGCGAGCCCGCCGCGCCGCGCCCCTCCATGACCCGCTCTTCCGCGGTCCGCCCCGCCGCGCAGGGCGAGCGCCGCACCGCGTCCGGCACGCCCACCGCTCCCCTGGCCGACCAGGAGGACGTGCGCGCCGCGGCCTCCCAGGAGGCCCCGCCGCTCTCGCCGCGGGAGATCCAGCAGCGCATCCGTGCGGGCGCTTCGGTGGAGCAGGTGGCCCGCGAGAGCGGCAACCCCTTCGCCCGCATCCGCAGCTACGGCTTCCCCGTCCTCGCGGAGCGCGGCTACGTGGCGCAGCAGGCGCGCGGCACGGAGATCTGGGTCGGCGGCCCCGATCTGTACACCGATGCGATCGAGGACGGCGGGCCCAGCACCCTGGGCGAGCTCGCCGAGCATCGGCTGCGCGAGCTGGGCGCCCCCGCGGGCGGACTCGAGTGGGACGCATGGCGCGAGCCCTCCGGGGAGTGGACCGTGACCGCGCAGTTCGCGGCGACCGGCCTGCGCACCCGGCCCACCACGGAGGAGCCGCCCGCGCGGTGGACGTTCCGCCCGGTGGGGCGGCACCTGGACCCGCAGAACGCGTGGGCCCGGATGCTCTCCGATGCCGAGGCGTGGGACGTGTTCCCCGAGCCGCCGGCTCCGCGGACCCCGTCCTCCGAGACCGACGCCGAGGCCGCCGATGCGGACGCCCCCGCGGCGGCGGGCCGCCGTCCTGACGCTCCGGTGGACGACGCGGAGGCGGCGGTGACCCCGCTGGGCGCCCACACCCCCGCGGCCGACCCCGACGCCGACCTCCTGGAGATCCTCCGGGCCCGCCGCGGGCAGCGCGTGGGCGCGGACGTCGCCTCGGACGACGCCCTGGCCCACCTGATCGCCCGCGACGCGGCGGAGCGCCGGACCGCGGCCCCGACGCCCCTGCGCCCGTCCCTCCCGGATCCCGCGGCGGAGGCGGCGGGCGCCCGCCGCGCACCGGGGGCGCACGACGCCGCGTCGTCCGAGGTGACCGAGGCCGAGGTGGACCGCGAGGTCAGCCGCGCCCAGGACGAGGTCGCCCAGGTCCGCGCCGCCACGGCCGACGTCGCCGACGACCGGGATGACGCGGAGGTCGCCGAGCCTGAGACCGCAGAGATCGAGGCCGAGGCGAGCGCCGGAACGCCGGAGTCGACCCCTGCCCCGGGCCGTCCCGCGATGCCCGCCCCCACGCCGCGGCCCCGCTCCCGCTCGGCCTCGCGCCGCGCGTCGGTGCCCAGCTGGGACGACATCGTCTTCGGCCGCAAGGGCGACTGAGCCGCGCCTCGCCGAGGCGGGTCCGCTCAGGGCACCCAGGTCAGCAGCGGGACCTCGCGCTCGGCGCGCGTGGGCGCCCCGTGCTGCCCGACCATCGCGAAGGCGGTCGGCTCCACGCGGCGACCGTCGTAGAGCGCGAGGTCCCCGTGGACGGCGATCAGCAGGTCCCCGATGCGGCCGCGGACGCGCTCCTCCACGCGCTCCCCGAACCATCCGGCCGCCACCGCCTCCTCCCGGGTGAGCACCCAGGCGTGCGCCCCGTACCGCTCGAACCACGCGGCACGGGTGCTTTCGCGCACCGCCTCGTCCGCGTCGGGGCGGAAGTGCAGCTGCACGAGACGCGGCTCCCCCGCGGTGTGCGCCACCCCGGCCAGCAGCGCGGGATCGAGCAGCGCGCCCCCGTCGTCGAGCGCGGCGTAGTCCACGCGCCGGGAGGCGGGCACGTCCACCATGCCGTGGTCGCCCGTGGCGAGGACCACGGTGCCCGCGGGGACGCGCGCGAGGAGGCGGCGCAGGGCGGAGTCGACCTCCTCGAGGGCGTGCAGCCACTGCGGCGATCCCACGCCGTGGCGGTGGCCGGCCTTGTCCAGCTCGTTCGCGTAGACGTACACGAGGGTGGGCTCGCGGGCGTCCTTCAGGACGCGCTCGGCGTGCTGGGCGCGCGCGAGCAGTCCCCTCCCCGCCACGAAGCGGCCGCCGCGCAGGCCCGCGCGGGTCAGCGCCGAGTGCTCGAAGGCCGGCAAGGAGACCGTGACCGTGTCCACGCCGGCCGCGGCCGCGCGCTCGAGCACGGTGGCGTGCGGCTGCCAGGCCAGCGGGTCCGTGGCCTCGTCCCAGCCGCCGAGCTGGTTGACCACCACGCCGCGCTCCGGGTCCAGGACGTCGTAGCCGGCGATCCCGTGCTCCCCGACCTCCAGGCCCGTGCCGAGGCTCGTGAGCGAGGCGGCGGTGGTGGTGGGCACGGCCGCCTGGAGCACGCGTCCGCCGTCCGCCATCGCCGCGCGGAGCGTGGGCGCGTGTCCGCCGAAGCGCCGGAGATGGGCACGGCCCAGCCCGTCCACGAGGGCCACGACGACGCGCCGCGTGGACGGCAGGCCGAGCGCGTTGGTCATCCCCTCCACCCCGAGGGCGGCCGCCGCGGAGACCAGCACGGAGCGCAGGGCACGCTCGGGCGGGACGACGCCGGCGGGGACGGCCGGGCCGCCCGGCGCCTGCGGGGAGGTGGGGGCCGACTCCCCCGTCACGCGGCCGCCCGGAGGTGGGCGCGGCGCAGGGCGCGGGCGAAGACGACGGCGCCGTCCACGGCGGCCTGGCCCTCGGCGTCGGCCGCCACGCGGATCACGAGGTCCTCCCGTGCTGCGGTCCCGGTGTAGCCGTGGTCCTCCTCGCACTGCGGATCGGCGCAGCCGGCCGGCTGCAGGTCCAGGCGCTGGCCTCCGGCCCACTGCACGCCCAGCGTCACCTCGGCCACCGGGTCCGAGGGGTGGAAGCGGGCCGGATCGGCGTGGCCCGTGGTGAGCAGGACGGAGGCGATCGCCGTCAGCGGGACCAGCTCGGTGGACACCTGGGCCAGCACGGCCTGGCCCTCCGGGTCGGCGGCATGGTCGTCGAGGTGGACGGCGAGCAGCACGTCCGCGGCGAGGACCAGCACGGTGATGTGCCGGTGGATCTCGTCGTAGTCGAAGTGCGTGTCCACGTGCACCAGGTGCGCCAGCACGGCGCGCCCCTCGAGCTCCTGGGCGATCGCGTGGGCCACGAGCTCCGGGTAGAAGCCGGCGCGCACGAGGGAGCCGCCCAGGGTGGCGGCCGCGTCCACGGTGCGGTGCCCGGTGCGGGCGTCAGGGCCCTCGGGACGGCCCCCGTGGCGGGGGTCCTGGTGGCCGGAGTCGTGATTCCTGCGCAGCGGGGTCATGGGGTCCATGCTACGGCGAGGCCCGCGGGAGCCGCCGTCCGCAGGGCCGCGCTCAGTCACCCCGCAGCGCGCGGCGCGCGGAGTCCGTGCGCCGTGCGGCGTTGGCCACGTCCACCTCCGCCTGGAGCACGGTGACGCCCTCGGGCGAGGCCAGCACGGGAGCGAAGCGCAGGCGAGCGACCTGCGGGAGGTCGTCCTTGAGCACGCTGACTCGCCCCACGAGGTCCTCGAGGGCGGCCAGGTCCACGGCGGGCACCCCGCCCGTGGCCTCCAGCTTGGCGGCCGCGCGGGGAGCGCGCACCATGCGGGCCACGTCCCGGTCCGTCAGGGGCGGCACGCGGTGCACCCAGTCCCCCAGCAGGTCCGTGGCGTCTCCGGCGATCCCGAACGAGACGACCGGGCCCAGGAGCGGGTCCTCGAGCGCCGTGACCATGCACGCCTGCCCGGCCGGGGCCATGGACTGCACCTCCAGCTCGGTGACGCCGAAGGGCTCGAGGACGCCGCGCATCTGCTGGACGTTGCGGCGCAGGGAGTCCGCGTCCACCACGTTCAGGCGCACGCCGCCGAGGTCCAGGCGGTGGCGCAGGTGCGGGTCCACGGCCTTCACCGCCACGGGGAAGCCCAGCTCCTCGGCCGCGGCCACGGCCTCCTCCGCAGTGGAGAAGCGCACGGAGGGCAGGACGTCGATCCCGTAGTGGCCCAGCAGCTCCTGCGTCTCCTCCGGGGTGAGGCGCACGAGCTCCGTGCCCGCCGCGCGGGCAGCCGCGGCCTCCACGAGCGACTCGGCCGCGTGCAGGTCCGTGCCGGCGGGCTCGAGGGGCTCCCCCGCCTCCTCGCGCCGCCAGTCCACGTAGTCGGCCAGCCGGCCGAGCACGGCCATGGCCTTCTGCGGCGAGGGGTAGAACGGCACGCCGGCCTGGAGGGAGCCCGGCTCGGCGTCGTCGGGCAGCGGCCCGGACGCACCGAGGGTGGCGGCGGAGTAGCGCGGGGAGACCACGTCCGTGAGGCACACCGCCACCGGCACGGCCGCGCCCGCGGTCATCTCCGCGAGGGCGCGGGCCAGCTCCTCGGGCTCGTCCTCGCCCTGGTGCAGCCCGAGGCGGCCGACGACCACGACGGCGTCCGCCTCCGGGTGGGCGACGGCCGCGCCCACCGAGGCGACGAGCTGCTCCTCGAGCGGGGCGATGCCGTTCTCGCGGTCGCCCAGGCCCAGGGTCTCGATCACGTCGAGCCCGGCCTCGGCGGCCGCGTCGCGGGTGAGGCGGTCCAGGGCCAGGGAGTCGGCCACGAGCACCACCCGGCGGCCCGTCGGCAGCGGCTGCGAGGCCACGGCCATGAGCACGTCCAGCATGTCGTCGTGGGTGGAGGCCTCGAGGACGCCGGTCTGGTCCAGCATCGAGTCCACGGCGCCCGCGGGCGCCTGCGTGGTGCGCGTCTCATGGCCCGGGGGCAGGAATCGGCCGGTCACGTCCGAGCGGACCACCACCACGGGCTTGGTGCGTGAGAGCCGCCGCGCGATCCGCGAGAACTTGCGCGGGTTGCCGAAGGACTCCAGGTAGACGCCCACGGCGGCGGTGTGCGGGTCGTCCTCGAAGAACTGCATCGCGTCATTGCCGGAGACGTCCGCCCGATTGCCCGCGCTCAGGGAGGTGGACACGCCGATCCCGCGCCGCTTGACGCCCGCCGAGACCATGGCCCCCACGGCGCCGGACTGGCTGAACAGGCCCACCGGGCCACGGCTCGCCAGCCCCGGCGACGGCGAGGCGTTGAGGCGCACGGCCGGATCGGTGCAGACGAGCCCGGCGGAGGCGGGGCCGATCACGCGCATGCCCTCGGCGCGAGCGCGGGAGACGAGGCGGCGCTGCGCCTCCAGGCCGGCCGCGCCGGCGTCGGCGTACCCGGAGGTGAGCACGAGCAGGCCCTTCGCGCCGATCGCGGCGGCGTCGGCGACGACGTCGTCCACCGCGTCCGCGGGCACGGCCACGACCACGAGCTCGACGGGCTCGCCGACGTCCGCGAGCGCGGCGTGCGCCTCGATGCCCTGCACCTGCTCCGCCGCGTGGTTCACCGCGTGCACCGTGCCCGTGTAGCCGGCCTCGAGGATGTGACGCAGCACGATCGAGCCCACGGACTGCGGGTCGCGGGAGGCCCCGACGACGGCCACGGACTCGGGCGCGACGAGCTCGGCGAGGCTGCGGGCCTCGGCACGGTGCTCCCGGGACTCCACCACGGCGCGCCACCGGGCGGTCGGGTTGATGGGGAACTCGACGGCCACCACGCCGTCCTCGAAGTGGCGGGCCACCTCGAAGCCGGACTCCTGGAAGACGGAGAGCATCTTGCGGTTCTCCGGCAGGACCTCCGCCGTGAAGCGGCGGATGCCGAACTCGCGGGCCGCGACGGCCAGGTGCTCCATGAGGATGGAGCCGAGGCCGCGGCCCTGGGCGGCGTCGGAGATGTTGAACGCCACCTCGGCGGCGTCCGTGCCCGGGAAGCGGTCGTAGCGGCCGATGCCCAGGATCTGCCCTCCGCGCGTGATCACGAAGGCCACGCGGTCCCGGTGGTCCACCGTCGTGAAGCGCTCCAGGTCCTTGCGCGACAGCTCGGACTTGTACGTGAAGTACCGCAGGTAGATGGAGGCCTCGGACTGGTGGGCGTGCATGTCCTGCAGCCCGGCGGCGTCGTCGGGCGTGATGGGGCGCAGTCGCGCCGTGGCTCCGTCGCGCAGCACGACGTCGGCCTCCCAGTGGCTCGGGTATCCGCGGACGGACTCGGTGTCACCCATAGGATCAGGGTAGACAATCACCGACCCCGTGAGGATCCCCCCACCGCCATGGCCCGTTCGTCCCGCTCCCGTCCCGCCGACCCGGACGCCGCGCGTCCCCTCCCGCTGGAGCAGGAGAACATCGTCGACGTCGACGTGGCGCAGGAGATGGAGAGCTCGTTCCTCGAGTACGCGTACTCCGTGATCTACTCGCGCGCGCTCCCCGACGCCCGCGACGGCCTCAAGCCGGTGCAGCGGCGCATCCTCTTCATGATGTCCCAGATGGGCCTGCGCCCGGAGAAGGGGCACGTGAAGTCCGCGCGCGTGGTGGGCGAGGTGATGGGCAAGCTCCACCCCCACGGCGACACCGCCATCTACGACGCGATGGTTCGCCTGGCGCAGCCGTTCTCCCTGCGCCTGCCCGTGGTGGACGGGCACGGCAACTTCGGCTCCCTCGACGACGGCCCCGCGGCGCCGCGCTACACGGAGGCCCGCATGGCCCCGGCGGCGCTCGCGCTCACCGCGGACCTCGACGAGGACACCGTGGACTTCGTCCCCAACTACGACAACCAGTTCCAGCAGCCCGCGGTGCTGCCCGCGGCCTACCCGAACCTGCTGGTCAACGGCGCGGCCGGCATCGCCGTGGGCATGGCCACCAACATGGCCCCGCACAACCTGCGCGAGGTCGTGGCCGGAGCCCGGCACCTGCTGGCCCACCCGGACGCGGACCTCGACGCGCTCATGGCGCACATCCCCGGCCCGGACCTGCCCTCGGGCGGACGGATCGTGGGGCTCGAGGGCGTGCGGGACGCCTACGCCACGGGCCGCGGCTCGTTCCGCATGCGGGCCGCCGTCGCCGTCGAGCAGGTCTCCCCGCGCCGCACGGGCCTCGTGGTCACGGAGCTGCCGTACGGGGTGGGCCCGGAGAAGGTCATCGAGCGCATCAAGGACGGCGTCAACGCCAAGAAGCTCGCGGGCATCGCCGACGTCGTGGACCTCACCGACCGCAAGAACGGGCTGAAGCTGGTGATCGAGCTGAAGTCCGGCTTCAACCCCCAGGCCGTGCTCGCCGCCCTCTACAAGCACACGCCGCTGGAGGAGTCCTTCGGCATCAACAACGTGGCCCTCGTGGAGGGGCAGCCGCAGACCCTGGGGCTGAAGCCGCTGCTGCAGGTGTACGTGGACCACCGCCTGGACGTGGTGCGTCGGCGCACCGCGCACCGCCTGGGGCGACGGCGGGACCGCCTCCACCTCGTGGAGGGCCTGCTGCTGGCCCTGGTGGACATCGACGAGGTCATCCAGATCATCCGCACCTCGGACGACACGGCCTCGGCACGCGCCCGCCTCGAGCAGGTCTTCGACCTCTCGGAGGCGCAGGCCTCGCACATCCTCGAGCTGCGGCTGCGCCAGCTGACCCGGTTCTCCCGCATCGAGCTGGAGGCCGAGCGGGACGAACTGGCCGACGCGATCGCCGAGCTCGAGGCCATCCTGGGCTCCGAGGCCCGGCTGCGGGACGCGGTCTCCTCCGAGCTGCAGGCCGTCGCCGACGAGTTCGGGGACGAGCGGCGCACCCAGCTCCTGGAGGCCGAGACGCTCGCCGCCGCGGCCGCCCCGGCCGGCTCCCGCCGGGGGCCTTCGGCCGCCGGCGCCGCGCAGGCCGGAGCAGACCTCATGGTCCCGGACACCGCCTGCTGGGTGCTCCTGAGCACGGCGGGCAAGGTGCTGCGCACCGCGGACCGCACCCCGATCACGGCGCAGGGCCGCCGCCGCAAGCACGACGCCTTCGTCTCCGTGGTCCCGGCCACGGCCCGCGGCGAGGTGGGCGCGCTGACCTCCGCGGGGCGCGTGCACCGGCTGCAGGTGGTGGACCTCCCGGCCGCGCCCGAGTCCTCGGAGGCGCCGGCCATGGCCGCCGCGGCGGACGCGAAGACGCTCATCCCCCTCGAGCGCGGGGAGTCCCTCGTCGCCCTCGTCCCGCTCGACGCCGTCCTCGCGCTCGGCACCGCCCGCGGCGTGGTGAAGCGGGTGCGCCCTGAGTGGCCCCTGAACCGGGACGCGATGGACGCGATCGCCCTCAAGGACGCCGACGCCGTGGTGGGCGCGGCGCCGGCCGCCGACGACGAGGACCACCTCGTGTTCCTCACGCGCTCCGGGCAGCTGCTGCGCTACCCGGCCTCGGCCGTGCGGCCCCAGGGGCCGGCGGGGGGCGGCGTGGCCGGCATGCGCGTGGCCGACGAGGACGCGGTGATCGGCTTCGGCGTCGCCCCCGCCTCGTCCGTGGCCGAGGGTGCGGGCGAGGGCGACGCCGCCGCGGCGCGGGCCGCCGTCGTGGTGACCGTGGCCGACGGCGAGGGCGAGGGCGACCTGCTGGGCTCGGCCCCGGGCTCCGTGAAGGTCACGCCGCTGGCCGAGTACCCGGCCAAGGGCCGCGGCACCGCGGGCGTGCGGGCCCATCGCCTGCTGCGCGGGGAGTCCGGGCTCGCGCTCGCCTGGGTCGGCCCCGCCCCCGCCCTGGCGGCCTCCCGGGCCGGCGTGGCCCGCTCGCTGCCCGTGGAGTTCGGGCGCCGGGACGGCTCGGGCGTGCCGGTGGACCAGCGGATCGAGGCGCTCGGCGCCGGGGCCTCCCCCACGCTCGTCGCCGCGGCACCGCCCGAGGACGACGCCGTGACGGTGTCCGCTGAGTGAGAACCCCTCCCCCCGGACGCCGTGATCCCGTCAGGGCCTCCGGGGGGCTCGGCTAGAGTGACAGCCCGGCCCGTGCCAGCCACGGGCCGGATCCCCACCGCCAACAAGAACGGTCCAGGTGCCCCACGTGTCCGGCAACGCCAGCTTCGAATACTCCCGCGCCGCCCTCCTGGCGGTGACCGAGGTGGAGGCACCCCTCGAGGTGACCTCGGATGACCTCGACGAGAAGCTGAAGGACGTGCTCGCCCGGCTGAAGCTGCCCGCCTCCCTGCTGCAGCGCGTCGCCGGGGTGCGGGCCCGCCGCTTCTGGGACGAGACGCGCGACTTCCAGGAGGCCGCCGCGGACGCCGGCACCGCCGCGCTCTCGGCCGCGGGCGTCGACGCCTCGCGCGTGGGCCTGCTGATCAACACCTCCGTCACGCGCGCCACCCTCGAGCCCTCCGTGGCCGTGCGCATCCACGACCTCATGGGCCTGCCGACCTCCGCCACGAACTTCGACATCACGAACGCGTGC
This sequence comes from Micrococcus sp. NPDC078436, assembly GCF_040702705.1. NCBI lineage: Bacteria > Bacillati > Actinomycetota > Actinomycetes > Micrococcales > Micrococcaceae > Micrococcus > Micrococcus sp. NPDC078436. The sequence continues at coordinate 117,897 of NZ_JBFBLX010000002.1, forward strand.
CTCGGGTTCGTCAACGGCCTGATGATCGCCTCCACCCTCGTGGACGCCGGCCAGATCGACTACGCCGTGGTGGTCGCCGGCGAGGACTCCGGCAGGGTGCAGGAGGCCACCGTGCGGAACCTGCACGCGCAGACCACCAATCGCGGCAACTTCATGGAGCAGTTCGCCTCCCTCACCCTGGGCTGCGGAGCGGCCGCCGCCGTCGTGGGGAGCATCGAGGACCACCCGGACGCGCACCGCATCCTGCGCGGGGTCACCCGCGCCGGCACGGACCACCACGGCCTGTGCGTGGGCGACCACAACGGCATGTTCACGGACTCCACGGCGCTGCTGACCGACGGCCTCGAGCTCGTCATGGACGCGTGGAACGACACGCCGCAGGAGTGGGGCTGGCGGGACATGGACCGCTACATCACCCACCAGGTCTCCCAGCTGCACACGAACGCCATCTCCGAGGCCGCCGGCCTCGACCCCGAGCGCATCCCCCGCACGTTCCCCACCCTGGGCAACGTGGGGCCGGCCTCGCTGCCCATCACGCTGGTGCGCGAGCAGGAGCGCCTCTCCGCCGGGGACCATGTCCTGTGCCTGGGCGTCGGCTCGGGCCTGAACACCGCCATGCTCGAGATCCAGTGGTGAGCTGAAGGAGCCCCCATGCCGCAGATCCCCTCCGCCCCCGCCGTGCTGCCCCCCGCCGACCGGCTCCCCGGATGGGACGCCGCATGGTCCCGCCTGGTGGAGATCCGCTCCGCCGCCGACCCCGAGGGCACCGTCCGCACCCTGCACGTGGCGGACACCGGGCCCGTCCTGGCCTCGCTCGGCGTGGAGATCGCCGGCACCGTCGTGGCCGTGCACGGCAACCCCACGTGGTCCTACCTGTGGCGCTCCCTGATGGAGGCCACGGTGCGCCGCGCACGTCAGGGCCAGCCGGCCTGGCGGGTGGTCGCCCCGGACCAGCTGGACATGGGCTTCTCCGAGCGCCTCGCCCATCCCCGGCTGCCCAGGCCCGACGACCTCGGGGCCCCGGGCGGCACGTACCGCACGCTCGGCGCGCGGATCGACGACCTCGACGCCCTCGTGCAGGCCCTCGGCCTGACGGACCTGGCCCGCACCGGCCACCCGCTGATCACGCTCGGCCACGACTGGGGCGGCGTCGTCTCGCTGGGCTGGGCGGGCCGCCACCGGGACGTGGTCTCGGGCGTGGCCACGCTGAACACCGCCGTGCACCAGCCGCCGGAGGCGGCGATCCCCGCCCCGCTGCAGGCCGCGCTGGCCGGCCCGCTGCTCCCCGGCTCCACGGTGACCACCGACGCCTTCCTGGCCGTCACCACCTCGCTCGCGAACCCGTCCCTGCCGGACGACGTCCGCGCCGCGTACCACCTGCCCTACGAGGGCGCGGACCGCCGCGGCGGCATCGGCGGCTTCGTCGCCGACATCCCCGTGGACGAGGAGCACGCCAGCCACGCCGCCCTGACCGCGGTGTCCGACGGCGTCAGCGCCCTGGGCGCGGCGGGCACGCCCGCCCTCATCCTGTGGGGCGCCGAGGACCCGGTGTTCCTGGACCGCTACCTCGACGACCTGCGCGAGCGCCTCCCGCAGGCCCGCGTCCACCGCTACGAGGAGGCCGGCCACCTGCTCGTCGACGACCGGGACCTCACCCTCCCGATCCTCGCGTGGGCGCAGCTGCTGCACACCGGGCTCCTGGAGGATCCGGCCTCCGGCCTGCCGGGACCGGACCCGCGCGCCGCCCTCGCCGGACCCGAGCCGGGGGTCGCCCTGCTGTGGGACCACCTGCGCGACTGGGGCGCTCCGGACTCCGCGTACCGCGACTACACCGCGCTCGTGGACATGGCCGGCGCCGACACCGGCCGTTCGATCCTCGGCGGCTCGCGCCGCCCCGTGGCCGTGAGCTGGGGCGAGCTGCAGGAGATGGTGTCCGCGATCGCCTCCGGCCTGTGGGCCGCGGGCATGCGGCCGGGCGACCGCGTGGCCATGCTCGTCCCGCCCGGCCGCGACCTCTCCGCCGCGCTCTACGCCGTGCTGCGCGTCGGCGGGGTCGCCGTGGTGGCGGACCAGGGCCTGGGGATCTCCGGCATGACCCGCGCCATGAAGTCCGCGCGGCCGCGCTGGGTGATCGGGAAGATCCCGGGCCTCACGCTCGCCCGTGCACAGTCCTGGCCGGGCACCCGCCTCTCCGTCGCGCCGCTCGGCGCGGGACAGCGGGCGCTGCTGGGAGTGGAGGGCTCGCTCTACGAGATGATCGACCGCCATCGGGACGCCGAGGCCGGGGACGCCCGGGACGCCGCCGGCGCCGTGCTCCCGGAGCCGGAGACGTCCGCCGACGCCGCCATCCTCTTCACCTCCGGCTCCACCGGTCCGGCGAAGGGCGTGGTCTACACCCACGAGCGGCTCGGCCGCCTGGTCGCCCTGGTCCGGGACACCCTGGACGTGCGCCCGGGATCCTCGCTGCTGGCGGCCTTCGCCCCCTTCGCCCTCCTGGGCCCCGCCCTCGGGGCCGCCTCCGTCTCCCCCGAGATGGACGTCACCAAGCCGGCCACCCTGACCGCGACGGCGCTGGCGGACGCGGCGATCGCCGGCCAGTCCACCGTGCTCTTCGCCTCCCCCGCGGCGCTGGAGAACATCGTGGCGACCGCGGGGAAGCTGAACCGGGAGCAGCGGCGGGCGCTCGGGCAGGTGCGGCTCGCGCTCTCCGCGGGCGCGCCCGTGCACCCGAACCTCCTGCGCCAGGTGGGCGCCCTTCTGCCCAACGCCCGCGTGCACACGCCCTACGGCATGACCGAGGGGCTGCTGCTCACCGACGTGGACGGGGAGACCGTGCAGGACCTGCGCCGCGCTGCGGACGAGGGCGTGTGCGTGGGCACCGCCGTCCCCACCGTGACGCTGGGCATCGCGCCCCTGCTCGAGGACGGGACCGCGGACGACGTCGTGCTCGACGCGCAGACCGGGCACGGGGTGCTCGGCGAGATCGTGGTCACCGCGCCGCACCTGAAGGAGCGCTATGACGCGCTCTGGTACACCGACCACCAGTCCAAGCGGGACGGGCTCTGGTTCCAGGACGGCCGCGTGTGGCACCGCACCGCGGACATCGGGCACTTCGACGCCGAGGGCCGCCTGTGGATCGAGGGGCGCCTGCAGCACGTGCTGACGCTCCCCGAGGGGCCGATCGGTCCGGGCGGCCCCGAGAAGGTCGTCGACGCGCTCGGCCCCGTGAAGCGCTCCGCCGTGGTGGGCGTCGGCCCGCGGGGCACGCAGGCCGTCGTCGTGGTGGTAGAGGCCGCCGTGCCCGCCACGCGCCCCGCCCGCCGCGCCGGCCACCACCGGGACGGCCGCCCCCACCAGGGCCTCTCCCCCACGTCCGTGGCCTCGGCCGTGCGCTCCGCGCTCGAGCCGCTCCCCGTGGCGGCGGTCCTCGTCGCGGATCAGATCCCCACGGACATCCGGCACAACTCCAAGATCGACCGGCCCCGGGTGGCGCGCTGGGCCGAGCGGGTGCTGGCGGGCGGCAAGGTGGGGTCGCTGTGAACCGGTTCGGCTACGACGTCGAGATCGACCCGCAGGGCATGCCCGTGCTCATGGAGCGTCTCGAGTCGCGCCGCGTGCTCGTGACCGGGGCGTCCGGCCTGCTCGGCTCCGGGGTGGCCCGCGTGCTGTCCGAGGCCGGCAACGCGGTGACCACCCTGCAGCGCCGCCCCTCGGGCGTGCCGGGGGCCGTGGACGTGTGCGGCTCGGTGACCGATCCCGCCGCCGTCGAGGAGGCCGTGACCGGTGCGGACACCGTGGTCCACGTGGCCGCCAAGGTGTCCGTCTCCGGCCCCGAGCGCGAGTTCGAGGCCGTGAACGTGGAGGGCACGCGGATCATGCTGGAGGCCGCCCGGCGGCACAGCGTGCGGCGGTTCATCCACGTCTCCTCCCCGTCCGTGGCCCACGCCGGCTCCTCCATCGTGGGCGAGGGCGCCGGGCCCGCCAGCCCCGAGCACGCTCGCGGCCCGTACGCGCGCACCAAGGCCAAGGGCGAGCTGCTGGCCCTGGCCGCGGACCGTGACGACTTCCGCGTCCTCGTGCTGCGCCCGCACCTCATGTGGGGACCCGGGGACCGGCAGCTCACGGACCGGATCGTCCAGCGCTCCCGCGCCGGCCGCATGCCGGTGCTGGGCACCGGGGCACCGCTGATCGACACGCTCTACACCGGCAACGCCGTGGAGGCCACGGTGGCCGCCGTGAGCGCCGCGGACCACACCCACGGCGAGGCGCTCGTGGTCACCAACGGGGAGCCGCGCCCCGTGGGCGAGCTCGTGCGCGGGATCGCCCTGGCCGGTGGCGCGGCGGAGCCGGCGCGCACGGTGCCCGCGGGGCTCGCGCGCCGCGCGGGGGCGCTCATCGAGAAGGCCTGGGAGCGGAACCTGTTCGGCGTGCGCTCGGCGGGCCTCGGCTCCGACGACGGCGAGCCGCCGCTCACCGAGTTCCTCGCCGAGCAGCTCTCCACGGCCCACTGGTTCGACCAGCGCCGCACGCGCGAGGTGCTCGAGTGGACGCCGTCCGTCAGCATCGACGAGGGACTCCACCGGCTCGCGCAGTACTACCGGGAGCACTGACCCCGCCCCGGCGTGGCGGCTCACCTGGCCGGACTCCCCAGAGGGACGGGGTCGGGCACCGGCTGCGGCTCGGGCGTGGTGGTGGCCGCGAGGACGCCGCTCGAGGCCGCGGCCACGGCGGCGGCGATCAGGCCCGCCACGAGCGTGCGGACCGTGCCGTCGGCGAATGCCCCCGTGAGCAGGCCGGGCACGATGCCCACGCCGAGCATCGCGACCATGAGCCACGCGGTCGCGCCCTCGCCGCTGTAGACCACGTCCGTGCGCGCCGTGGCCTGGTCGACGCGGCGGCGGACGCCCCGCAGCGCGATTCCGACCACGGCGATGCACGCGAGCAGGAGTCCGACGGCCCAGCCGAGGCCCAGCGCCTCGCGCAGCCCGGCGACGACGCTCGCCGCCCCGAGGGTGGCCGAGGCCACCCCGATGCGCCACCGCCAGGACCGCTCGCTCATCGTCGCATTCATGTGTCCAGGCTCTCACAGGCCTGTGCAGCGATCGAGGGGAACCCGACTCCTCCCCGGAGGTGCCGGGCTCAGGCGTCGATGCGGTCGCGGTCCAGGTCGTCCGCGCCGGAGACGATGAACTCCTTGCGAGGGGCGACGGAGGAGCCCATGAGCAGGTCGAACACGCGCTCGGCGGCCTCCAGCTCGGAGATGTTCACGCGGCGCAACATGCGGTGGCGGGGGTCCATGGTGGTCTCCGCCAACTGGTCCGCGTCCATCTCGCCGAGGCCCTTGTAGCGCTGGATGGGCTCGCGGTAGGAGCGCCCCTCCTCCTCCAGGCGGGCGAGGACCTCGCGGAGCTCCTGCTCGGAGTAGGTGTAGATGACCTCGCGCTCCTTCTGCCCGCGGGTGACCGCCTCGATCCGGTGCAGGGGCGGGACGGCGGCAAACACGCGGCCCGCCTCCACCATGGGACGCATGTACCGGAAGAAGAGGGTGAGCAGGAGGGTGCGGATGTGGGCACCGTCCACGTCCGCGTCCGTCATGAGGATGACCTTGCCGTAGCGCGCCGCGTCGATGTCGAAGCTGCGCCCGGCGCCGCCGCCCACCACCTGGATCAGGGCTGCGCACTCGGCGTTGGAGAGGATGTCCGAGACCGAGGCCTTCTGCACGTTGAGGATCTTGCCGCGGATGGGCAGCAGCGCCTGGAAGTCGGAGGACCGGGCGAGCTTGGCGGTGCCGAGGGCGGAGTCGCCCTCCACGATGAACAGCTCCGAGGAGGCGACGTCCGAGCTGCGGCAGTCCGCGAGCTTGGCCGGCATGGTGGAGGTCTCCAGCGCGTTCTTGCGCCGTTGGTTCTCCTTGTGGGTGCGCGCCGAGATGCGGGACTTCATCTCCGCCACGACCTTCTCCAGCAGCACCGCCGTCTGCTGCTTCTGCGCCCGGGCCGAGGACGCCAGGCGCGCGGTAAGCTCCTTCTCCACCACCTGTGCGACGATGCGTCGCACGGCCGAGGTGCCGAGGATCTCCTTGGTCTGCCCCTCGAACTGCGGCTCGGCGAGGCGCACGGTGAGCACGGCGGTCATGCCCGCCAGCACGTCGTCCTTCTCCACCTTGTCCGTGCCCGCCTTCAGGCGGCGCGCGTTGGCCTCCACCTGGGCGCGGAGCACCTTGAGCAGCGAGGCCTCGAAGCCGGACTGGTGGGTGCCGCCCTTGGGCGTGGCGATGATGTTCACGAAGGAGCGGAACACGGTCTCGTAGCCGACGTCCCACCGCAGGGCGAGGTCCACCTCGCACGTGCGCTGGACGTCCTGCATCGCCGTCCGGCCGTCCTCGCCGAGCACCGGCACGCGCTCTTTGAACGTGCCCGAGCCCTGGATGCGCCACACGTCGGTGACGGGGGACGCGGGGGTCAGGTGCTCGACGAACTCCGAGATGCCGCCGTCGTACTGGAAGACCTCCTCCGCGGGGACCTCCTCCCCCGCGGCGCGGCGCAGGTCCCGCACCGTGATCCGGAGCCCGGGGATCAGGTAGGCGGTCTGCCGGGCCCGAGCGCGCAGGTCCTCCGCCGAGAACTTCGCATCCTTGATGAAGATCTGGTCGTCCGCCCAGTAGCGGACCCGCGTGCCGGTGCGGCCGCGCTTGGCCTTGCCGACGACGTCCAGCGGCGAGGCGTCCTTCGCCGGCTCGAACGGGGCCTCCGGGGAGGGCCTCGAACCGTCCGCGAACCGGCCGGGCTCGCCCCGGCGGAAGGACATCTGGTGGACCTTCCCGCCGCGGAACACCTGCACGTCCAGACGGGAGGACAGGGCGTTCACCACGGAGGCGCCCACGCCGTGCAGGCCGCCCGAGGCGGCGTAGGAGCCGCCGCCGAACTTGCCTCCCGCGTGGAGCTTGGTGAACACCACCTCGACGCCGGTCAGGCCCGTCCTGGGCTCGACGTCCACGGGGATGCCGCGGCCTGAGTCCTCCACCTCCACGGAGCCGTCCGGATGCAGCGTGACGTCGATCGACTGGCCGAAGCCGCCGAGGGCCTCGTCCACCGAGTTGTCGATGATCTCCCACAGGCAGTGCATGAGGCCGCGGGAGTCCGTGGAGCCGATGTACATGCCTGGCCGCTTGCGCACGGCCTCGAGCCCCTCCAGCACGGAGAGGTGGCGCGCGGTGTACTCGGAGGACGCTGGCACGGGAGGCGGGCCTTTCGACGGGGATGACGCGGGGGCCGAGGCGGCGCGGCGACGGCCCGTCCAGCCTACTCGGGGGGCCGGACACGGCAGGGCGCCCTGCGGGAGGCCCGCAGCGTCCGGAGACCGACGTCGACGTCGCCGATACGCGCCCAGCGAAACGGGGCGGGTCCGCGCCCCGCGCCGCGAATAACCCTGCCATCCTGGCTGTTCCATCGGACGAGTGGGGCAGCCGGCGCATCCGCCGGCTGTCAGCCCCCAGACCCGAACTCGAGGAGGACACCGTGTCCATCACCGCCCTGGCCGAGCCGGCCGCCCTCACCCGTGCCGACCGCTGCGACCGCTGCGGCGCCCAGGCCTACGTCCGCGCTGTGCTCGAGGCCGGCGGCGAGCTGCTCTTCTGCGCTCACCACGCACGTGACGTGGAGGCCGCCCTGCGCCCGAAGACCGCCGCGTGGCAGGACGAGACGGCCAGCCTGAGCTGAGCCGACCCCCGGCTGCGCTGCAGCCGAACCGAACGGCGGAGGGCCGGGGCACCATGACGGTGTCCCGGCCCTCCGCCGCCTGGGGGGACGGGCCGCGTCGGACCCGCCCTCCCCGCGATCAGTCCAGGTAGTCCCGCAGCACCTGCGAGCGGGACGGGTGGCGCAGCTTCGACATGGTCTTGGACTCGATCTGGCGGATGCGCTCGCGCGTCACGCCGTAGACCTTGCCGATCTCGTCCAGGGTCTTGGGCTGGCCGTCGGTGAGGCCGAAGCGCATGGCGACCACGCCGGCCTCGCGCTCGGAGAGCGTGTCCAGCACGGAGTGCAGCTGTTCCTGGAGCAGGGTGAAGGAGACGGCGTCCGCGGGCACGACGGCCTCGGAGTCCTCGATGAGGTCGCCGAACTCGGAGTCGCCGTCCTCGCCGAGGGGGGTGTGCAGGGAGATGGGCTCGCGGCCGTACTTCTGGACCTCCACGACCTTCTCCGGGGTCATGTCCAGCTCCTTGGCGAGCTCCTCCGGGGTGGGCTCGCGGCCCAGGTCCTGGAGCATCTGGCGCTGCACGCGGGCCAGCTTGTTGATGACCTCCACCATGTGCACGGGGATGCGGATGGTGCGGGCCTGGTCCGCCATGGCGCGGGTGATGGCCTGGCGGATCCACCAGGTGGCGTACGTGGAGAACTTGAAGCCCTTGGTGTAGTCGAACTTCTCCACGGCGCGGATGAGGCCGAGGTTGCCCTCCTGGATCAGGTCCAGGAAGAGCATGCCGCGCCCGGTGTAGCGCTTGGCCAGCGAGACGACGAGGCGCAGGTTCGCCTCGAGCAGGTGGTTCTTGGCGCGGCGGCCGTCGGCGATGATCAGCTCGTAGTCGCGGCGCACCCGGTAGTCGTCCACCGGGTTCTCCTTGAGCCAGTGCTCGGCGTACAGGCCGGCCTCGATGCGCATGGCGAGGTCCACCTCCTGCTCGGCGTTCAGCAGGGCCACCTTGCCGATCTGCTTCAGGTAGTCCTTCACCGGGTCGGCGGTGGCGCCGGCCACGACGACCTGCTGCACCGGGGCGTCGTCCTCGGAGTTGTCCACCACGAAGGCGCCCCGGACGACGGCGGGGCCGCTCGCCTTGGTGCCGGTGACGGACTCGGGGGCCATGGCCGGCGCCTGGTTCGCGTCCGAGCCGTCGGCGTCCTCATCGTCCGAGTCCTCGTCGGCGGTGGTGTCGTCCTTGGCGGCCAGCGCCTCGTCCTCCGGGCCCACCGCGTCGGCCTTGGCGGTCTCCTCGCGGGCGTCGACGGCCGCCTCGTCCGTCTCCGCCTCGGCGTCCGCGTCGGCGGCCTTCGCGGCGGCGGCCTTGGCGGCCGTCGCCTTCGTGGAGGCGGCCTTCGCAGCCGCCGTGGGGGCCGTGGCCTTGGACGCACCGGCGGTCTTCGCCGCGGTGGACCGGGTCGTCGCCTTCTTGGCGGCGGCGCTCTTGGCGGTGCCGGTCGCGGACTTCGCGCCTGCCGCCGACTTCGTGCCGGCAGCGGACTTCGCCGCGGTCGTCTTCGTCGCGGCGGCCTTCGTGGCTGCCGTGCTCGTTCGGGCCGTGGCCGTCTTCTTCGCCGTGGCGGTGGTCTTCTTCGCGGCGGTCCCGCTCGCCCGGGTGCGGGTGGTGGCCTTCTTGGCCGCACCGGTGCCGGTCGTCTCCGGGCCGTCCTGCGCTCCGCTGGTCGTCGAAGTGGTCACTCGTGGCCTTTCCGTCGGTCCGCGCCTGCGCGCGGATCCCCTGCAGTCCATATACACGTGACCCTGTCAAGTCCCGGCCGCGGGCGACGACGTCGCCCGGGCCCGCAGACTGCAGGGTCCTGGAGTGCTCAACACCGAGGCGGCCGGGTCTATTCCACGCGGATCGCACCGAGGCGGACCGCGCGGCTCGACCGGCGCTGAACCGATCCATTGTCGCACGGTGCGGCAGGCCCCCACCCCGGCCACGCCCCGCGGGGCGTCACCGCCGCGGACCGGCCCGCCATGCGGTCTCCGGGGACGTCGCCCACCCCGCGACCAGGCCCGCTCCCGTGACGGCCCGCAGCACCGAGCCGAAGCGGTCCCTCGGGTCCAGCGCCTCGGCGGCCTCCAGGTGCGCGCTCGCCGCGGAGCCGTGGCCCCGTGCCCAGGAGACCCATGCCGCCACCGCGAGCGCCTGGGCCGCGTGGCGTGCCGGGGCGGTGCCCGCGATGCCCCGGCACGCCTCCCACAGGCGGTCGAGGGAGCGCCAGTCCGGCGGCTCCGGCGTCGAGGCCGTGAGGATCGGCTCCCGCGCGGCACCGTCGGCGGCGGCGGCGTCCGGGCCGCACGCCGCCAGGACCACGAGGGCGTCGCGCCAGGCAGGGAGGACGAGCGGCCCGCCGAGGAGCTCGTGGTCCTGCGCGCACCCGCCGCGCAGCACGGTGCGCCACGCGTCCTGCCAGGCGGCCCGGCCGGCGGCGTCCTGTGGGTCCGGCGCCGGCCACCGCCGGGCGTCGGCGGGCACCGCCCGTCGCGGCGGCGGCACGAGGACGTCGCGGTCCCGCAGGCCCCACACGGAACCCTGGGCGAGCTGGTGAAGGGAGAGGACGCTGGACTCAGGGCTGACCGCGCGCGCCTGCGACGCCGTGCCCCGCCCGGGAGGCCACGGCCAGGCCCGCTCACCCGCGCTGCACCACGCCTCGGCCACCGGGATGTCCGCACGGCACAGGGCGTCCTCGAGGGCCGGCCACCATGGAGGCGCGGCGGCCGCGCCGGGCTCGGCCGAGGCGTCGAGCACCAGGGCCAGGACGGCGGTCGCCCGGGCGTCCCGCCGGCAGACGCCGGCCACGGTGCGCGCCCAGCGCCCCTGCGCGTCGGCATGCCCCGGCAGGTCCACCCGCACGACGGCGCGCAGGAGGCGGTGCTCGAGGGTCACGAGGACGAGGCTCTGCCGGGGAAGGGTGCCGAGGGCGTGGCCCACGTAGCCGAGGAGGTCGTCCACCCCGCGGGCGGAGAGGGTGCCGGGGGCGAGGGTGGGGGTGGGGGTGGGGGTGCAAGGGTCCATGGCCCGATCCTGGGTCGGGCGCCCCCGCCGCCGGGGGTCAGTCGCTCGGATCGGTGGAGGGCGGACCGGGCCGGTCCTCCTGTGCAGGATCCGTCCGCGTCCAGGGGTGCACCGCCCCGTCCCGCTCCGCGAGGTAGGCCTCGACGGCGGAGGCGAGCGCGTCGCCGTCGGGCAGTCCCCCGTCGGTCTCCAGGAGGGAGCGCTCCTGGTCCTCGGCGTTCTGGTCGAAGTTCTTCTCGAGCCCCGTGATCATGGACCGGACCTCCTCCGAGTCCGCCACCTGCCGCTCGATCTCCGCCTCGATCTCCCGGGAGGCGTCCCGCAGCTCGTCCGTGGGCAGCATGAGGCCCAGCGCGGCGCCCGAGTACTCGAGTGCGGCCACCGCCGCCTGGGGGAAGGCCGCCTCGCCGAGGTAGTGCGGCACGTGCAGGGTGTACCCGGCCGTGGGGATGCCGGCCTCCTCCGCGCGGACCTCCAGCATCTGCAGCGCCCCGGAGACGATGTCCGCCTCAGGGCTCCACGTGGAGAGCCCGCCGACGGCGTCCTGGCGGGAGCCGTGGGTGGTCACCCCGAGGCGGCGGGTGTGCGGGACCGGCATGGGGGCGGCGTCGAGGAACGTGAGGGAGTCCACCTGCCACTCCTCGGCGAGCCCGAGCAGCGCGGCGGTGAAGCGCTCCCACTGGAAGTCCGGCTCGGGGCCGGCCACCAGCAGGAACGGGTGGCCGATCAGGTCCTCCACCACCTCGACCCGCAGCGAGGGCATGCGCAGGTCTCTGTATCGGTCCCGCTCGAACCGCAGCCGCGGGCGGCGGGCCCGATAGTCGAACATCTGGTCCAGGTCGAAGTCGGCGACGAGCCGGTGCGTGAGGTGCTCGCGCAGCGCCGAGCGCACCTGGAGGGCCACCCGACCCGCGTCCATGTGGCCCGTGAGCACGACCAGCATGCCCAGCCCCGGGGGGACGGCCAGGTCTGCGGCGCCCTCAGGCCCGCCGTCGTGACGTGTGTACAGCTGCGTGGGATCCTGCACCGCGCGCCCTCCCGGTTCGTCCTGCTCGATCTCGTCCTGCTGATGGTCTGCGGCGGACGCCCGTGGTCCCGGGCCCCGCCTCCGCCAGGGTCAACCTCCCCGACGGCCTCCCCTATTCCACCGCGGCGCGGCCAGGGGGCCGCCGGGGGCCGTGACTAGGATGACCGATGAGGGCCGCGTCACACGGGTGTCGCCGGCCCACCCGTCCCGCAGTCCCCGCCGAGAAGAGAAAGAGGCACCACCGTGATCGCACAGGACCGTCCGTCCCTGACCGCCCGCACCCTCGAGGACGTGACCGCGTCCGCCCTGGTGGTGGGGGTGGGCTCCGGACCGGACGGGCCGCTGCTGCTCACGGATGCCCTGCCGGCCGAGGCGGCCACCGCGCTCGAGGCCTCGCTCGAGCTGCTGGGCGTGCGCGGCGGCGCGGACGAGGTCCACCGCCTCCCCGGTGTCGGCGGCTCCCCCGTGCCCCTGCTCGTGCTCGTGGGCGTGGGCCCGCTGGACGAGGAGGGCGGCGTGAGCTCCGAGGCGCTGCGCCGCGCGGCCGGCGCCGCCGTGCGCTCCCTGGCCGGCACCGACGCCGTGGCCCTCGCCCTGCCCTCCGACTCCGCGGAGCGCCTCGCCGCCGTCGCGGAGGGCGCCGCCATGGGCGCCTACGCGTTCACGGCCCTGAAGTCCGAGGCCGTCCGCGAGGAGTCCCGCCGCTCCCGCCCGGTGCGGTCCCTCGAGGTCGTCACCGACCTGGGCGAGGACGTCGCCGGCCCCGCCCTGCGCCGCGCCGCCGTCGTGGGCGACGCCGTGTGCGCCGTGCGCGACCTCGTGAACACGGCCCCCTCACACCTCTACCCCTCCACCTTCGCGGACGCGGTGGAGCAGGACCTGGCCGGGACGTCCGTGGACGTCACCGTGTGGGACGAGGGGAGGCTGGCCGCCGAGGGCTTCGGCGGCATCCTGGCGATCGGCCAGGGCTCCTCCCGTCCGCCGCGCCTCGTGCGCCTCGAGCACGCCCCGGAGGGCGCCGCCGCCCACATCGCCCTCGTGGGCAAGGGCATCACCTTCGACACCGGCGGCATCTCCCTCAAGCCGGCCGCCTCCATGATGACCATGAAGTCGGACATGGCCGGCGCCGCCACCGTGTTCGCCGTCGTCCGCGCCGCGGCCGCCCTCCAGCTGCCCGTGAAGGTCACGGGCTGGCTGGCCCTCGCGGAGAACATGCCCTCGGACACCGCCATCCGCCCCTCCGACGTCGTGACCATGTACGGCGGCAAGACCGTGGAGATCATGAACACGGACGCCGAGGGACGCGTCGTGATGGCCGACGCGCTCGTCGCCGCCACGGACGAGCGCCCCGACGCCGTGCTGGACATCGCCACCCTGACCGGCGCCCAGCTCGTCGCCCTCGGCACGCGCTACACCGGCGTGATGGGGGACGAGGCCCTGCGCGCGGAGGTCGTGGCGGCGGCCGACCGCGTGGGCGAGCTGGCGTGGGCCATGCCCATCCCGGAGAACCAGCGCGCCTCGCTGGACTCGCGCGTGGCGGACCTCTCGAACATGGGCGACAAGTTCGGCGGGATGATGACCGCCGCCGCCTTCCTGCGCGAGTTCGTCGACGCCGGCCGCGACGCCGCCGAGCGCGCCGAGAGCCCGACCCCGTGGGCCCACCTCGACATCGCCGGACCCTCCTTCAACGACGCCGCGGCCCACGGCTACACCCCCCGCGACGCGACCGGCGTGATGGTGCGCACCCTGGTTGGTCTCATCGCAGGACGCGCCGGGTAAGGTGGGCTCCGACGTCCGTCCCCCGTCCCGGTCCCGGCTCTGTGCCGGGCCGGCGGGGAGGCGGTGACCAGCAGGGATCCCCTGCTCCACCCACTCCCAGCACAAGGAGCATGACAAGTGGCCGATTCGGCAACCGCTCAGGAATTCGACGTCCTCGTCCTCGGCGGTGGCTCCGCCGGGTACGCGGCAGCCCTCCGGGCCGTCCAGTACGGCATGACCGTCGGCCTGGTCGAGAAGGCCAAGCTCGGCGGCACCTGCCTCCACTGGGGCTGCATCCCCACGAAGGCCTACCTCCACGCCGCCGAGGTGGCCGACGAGACCCGCCACGCCGAGAAGTTCGGCGTCAACGCCACGCTCGAGTCCGTGGACATGGCGAAGGTGCGCGACTACAAGGACGGCATCGTCGCCGGCAAGCACAAGGGCCTCACCGGCCTCATGAAGATGCGCAAGGTCCAGGTCATCGAGGGTGAGGGCAAGCTCGTCTCCCAGGACGAGATCGAGGTCGACGGCACCCGCTACAAGGCCAAGAACATCGTGCTGGCCTCCGGGTCCGTCTCGAAGACGATGGGCCTGCCGATCTCCAAGAAGATCATGACCTCCACCGAGGCCCTGGAGCTGGACTACACCCCCAAGTCCGCCATCGTGCTCGGCGGCGGCGTCATCGGGTCCGAGTTCGCCTCCCTGTGGAACTCGTTCGGCGTGGAGGTCACCATCATCGAGGGCCTGAAGAACCTCGTGGCCAACGAGGACCCCGCGATCATCAAGATCGTGGAGCGCGAGTTCAAGAAGCGCGGCATCAAGAGCAGCCTCGGCACCTTCTTCGACAAGGTCGAGGAGACCGAGTCCGGCGTCAAGGTGACCCTGGCCGACGGCAAGGAGTTCGAGGCCGAGGTGTGCCTCGTCGCCGTGGGCCGCGGCCCGAACACCGAAGGCCTCGGCTTCGAGGAGCAGGGCATCACCCTGGACCGCGGCTTCGTCATCACGAACGAGCGCCTCCACACCGGCGTGGGCAACATCTACGCCGTCGGCGACATCGTGCCCGGCCTGCAGCTCGCGCACCGCGGCTACCAGCAGGGCATCTTCGTCGCCGAGGAGATCGCGGGCAACAACCCGATGGTCGTCGAGGACATCAACATCCCGAAGGTCACCTTCACCGATCCCGAGATCATGTCCGTGGGCTACTCCCAGCCCAAGGCCGAGGAGAAGTTCGGCAAGGACAACGTCGAGGTCGCGGAGTACAACCTGGCCGGCAACGGCAAGTCCTCCATCCTCGGCACCGGCGGCATCATCAAGCTGGTGCGCCAGAAGAACGGCCCCATCGTCGGCGTCCACGGCGTGGGCAAGCGCATCAGCGAGCAGATCGGCGAGGCGCAGCTCATCGTGAACTGGGAGGCCTACCCGGAGGACGTCGCCCAGTTCGTGCACGCCCACCCGACGCAGAACGAGTCGCTCGGCGAGGCCGCGATGGCCCTGTTCGGCCACCCGCTGCACGGCTGACCGACCGAGCCAGACCCTTGACGGGGCCGTCCGACGGTCCCACCCACCCACCCCGGCGCGGCGGCGATCCGCAGCCGCCGCGCCACCCCCGTGAGGAGAGACGGTCCCATGTCCGAAACCGTGAACCTGCCCGCCCTCGGTGAGTCCGTCACCGAAGGAACCGTGACCCGCTGGCTGAAGGCCGTCGGCGACGAGGTCGCCGTCGACGAGCCCCTGGTGGAGATCTCCACCGACAAGGTCGACACCGAGATCCCGTCCCCCGTGGCCGGCGTGCTCGAGGAGATCCTGGCCGACGAGGACGAGACCGTCGAGGTCGGCGCCCCGCTGGCGACCATCGGCGACGGCTCCGGCTCCGCGCAGTCCGACGACGCCCCGTCCGAGGAGCCCGCCGAGGCCGAGGAGCCGGCCGCCGAGGAGGCCCAGGAGGACGAGCAGCAGCAGGAGCCCGCCGGTGAGCCCGCTCCCGAGGAGCGCGCCAGCACCGAGGCGGACCAGCAGTCCTCCGGCGACCAGGCCGGCGAGGCCACCGAGGTGACCCTTCCCGCCCTGGGCGAGTCCGTCACCGAGGGCACCGTCACCCGCTGGCTCAAGGAGGTCGGCGACGACGTGGAGGTCGACGAGCCGCTGCTCGAGGTCTCCACGGACAAGGTCGACACCGAGATCCCATCCCCCGTGGCCGGCACCCTGGTGGAGATCAAGGCCCAGGAGGACGAGACCGTCGAGGTCGGCGCCGTGCTGGCGCTCGTGGGCTCCGGCTCCGGCTCCGCCGGCGGCTCGCAGCCCTCGTCAGACGCCTCGTCGGACGCCTCCCCCGCCGGGGACGAGGCCACCCCGGAGGAGATCGAGGACGCCGCCACCGAGGCCGCGGTCCCGACCGAGACCGAGGAGGCCGCCGAGGACGCCGGCACCGAGCCCGCCGCCGAGGCCCCCGAGGAGTCCGCCTCCGAGAAGGCGATCGAGCAGGAGTCCTCCGCGAAGGAGTCCGGCGAGGCGAAGGCCGAGCCCTCCGCGACCGAGCCCGGCCAGGGCTACGTCACCCCGCTGGTCCGCCGCCTGGCGCACCAGAACGACGTCAACCTCTCCACGGTGCGCGGCACCGGCGTGGGCGGACGCATCCGCAAGCAGGACGTCCTGGCGGCCTCGCTCGCCAAGAAGTCCTCCGGTGACGAGGCCACTGCCCCCGCCGAGTCCGCCGCCCCGGCCGCCTCCTCGGCCCCGCAGGCCGCCGCGTCCTCCGTGGACCCCTCGGTCCGCGGCGAGACCGAGAAGGCCCCGCGCATCCGCCAGGTCATCGCCCAGCGCATGCGCGAGTCCCTGGACCTCTCGACGCAGCTGACCCAGGTGCACGAGGTGGACATGACCCGCATCGTGCAGCTGCGCGCCAAGGCGAAGTCCTCCTTCCAGCAGCAGTCGGGCGTCAAGCTCACCTACCTGCCGTTCATCACGAAGGCCGTGGCCGAGGCGCTCAAGCAGCACCCCAAGCTGAACGCGTCCTTCTCCGAGGACAACAAGGAGATCACCTACCACTCCTCGGAGGACATCGCGATCGCGGTGGACACCGAGAAGGGCCTCCTGGTGCCCGTCATCAAGGACACCGGCTCGCTGAACCTGACGGGCATCGCGCAGAAGATCGCGGACGTGGCCGAGCGCACCCGGACCAACAAGATCTCCGCGGACGAGCTCTCGGGCGGCACCTTCTCCATCACCAACATCGGCTCCGTGGGCGCCCTGTTCGACACGCCGATCATCAACCAGCCGCAGGTGGGCATCCTGGGCACCGGTGCGATCGTGAAGCGCCCGATGGTGGTGGCCGACGCCGACGGCAACGACACCATCGCCATCCGCCACATGATGTACCTGTCCCTGACCTACGATCACCGCCTCGTGGACGGCGCGGACGCCGGACGCTTCCTCCAGACGCTCAAGCAGCGCCTCGAGGCCGGCGAGTTCGCTCCCGAGCTCGGCCTCTGAGGGGACCGTCATGGACGTCCTGACCACCATCCTAGTGACGATCCACGTGGTCTCGGCCGCGGCGATCGTGGGCGGCTGGTTCGCCCACTTCCGCAACCCCACCGTGACCGCCTCGCAGTGGATCGGCTCGATCGGCATGATCCTCACGGGCATCGCGCTCTTCGGCGTGGCCATGGCCACGTGGGAGGACCCGAACCACATGAAGCTGGGGATCAAGTTCCTGATCGGCGTCATCGTGTTCGTGGCCGCCCTGCTGGGTCGGCGCCGCCTCAACCGCGGCGAGGCCGTGCCCACCGGCCTGGCCCACGCCGTGGGCGGCCTGGGCCTGGTCAACATGCTGATCGCGCTGCTCTGGCACTGATCCGCCTCTGCGGCTGAGCCGCGTTCACGCCGTGTGCCCCGAGGAGAGATCCTCGGGGCACACGGCGTTCCCCGTCCCCGGACGGCTCAGCGAGGGTCCACCCGTTCCACGCGCCACCGCGTCCCGTCCGCGCGCAGGGTCAGCTCCACGGCCTCGTCTCGCTCCTCCACGTCCCCGACGACGGCGCCGGCGCCGTCCTGCACCGCGTGCGCACTCGTGACGATCCGGGCCGGCACCCGCAGCGCATCCCCCTCGACCTCGGCGGCCCCGTCCGGCTCCACGGACACCGTGAGCCCGGCGAACGCGTAGCCGCCGCCGGCTAAGTCCCGCTGCACCGCGGCGTCCCTGCGCCACGCGGGACTGCCCGGCACGGCGTAGGCCTCCAGCCGCTCCGCCCGCGGGTCCTCGAGCGCGGCCGTCCGCGCGCGGCCCACACCCGCCAGGACCTCCTCGAGCGCGACGGCGTCCTCCGACAGCTCCTCCGGGCGGGCCGAGGCCTCGGTGCCGGTGGACGGGTCCCCGGGCGCCTCCCCGGAGGCCTCCCCCGACACCCCGTGCCGGGTGGACGACGCCGCAGCGTCCGGCGGCCGGCCGGGCGTACTCGACGAGGGCGGGGTGCCCGACGCGGGGGCGGCACTCGCCGGCGCCGACGGCGCCGTCGGTCCCTGTCCCTCCCCGGCCGCGGGGCCGTCCGCGGTCCGGTGCAGCACGGCGCCCGCCACGGCCAGCCCCGCCAGGAGCGCGACGGCCCCCGCCGCGAGTCCCACGGCCGGTCCAGGCGCCCGTCGGCCTCGCCGGCCCACCGCACCTCGGCCCCCGGTCCGCCTCCGCCGTCCGTGCCTCGTGCCCGGCCCTCCGCCGCCGGGCAGGAGCGTGGGCAGCAGGTGGGCCACCTCGATCGGAGCCGCCTCGTGGAGGGGAACGGGCTCCGGAGCGGCGGCCGCGTAGGCGGCGGAGGCGCCCTCCAGGGCGCTCGGCCTGCCCGCGGGGTCGGGGTCGAGCGCCGCGTCCAGCAGGATCGCGAGCTCCGGGGGGACCTCCGGCACGAGCACGGGCAGCGGCGCCCGGCTGCCGTGGGGCCCGGGCGCCCGGCCGGTCAGCGCGAACCACCCGAGGGCCGCCCACGAGAACACGTCCGACGCGGCGGTGAGCGGGTCCGGCGCAGCGGCCCGCTCCCCGTCCGCCGGCGCCTCCGCCTCCTGCAGCGCCCGCAGCACCTCGGGCGCCGCGAACCCCGGCGTGCCGCCGACACCCTGGGCTCCCCCGACGACGCGCGCCACCCCGAGGTCCGCGAGGGCCGGGCTGCCGTCCACGCCGAAGAGCACGTTGCCCGGGGAGACGTCCCCGTGGACGATCCCGTGCTCGTGCAGCCGGGCCAGGGCCTGGGCCAGGGGCACGAGGACGGTCACCGCCTGGCCCGGGGTGAGCGGTCCGGCCTCGCGCACGAGGTCCGCGAGCGAGCCCGCAGGCCGATGCTCGCTCAGCATGCCCGTGCCCCGGTCCGTCGGCACGGTTCCCAGCACGGCGACGAGGTGCGGATGCCGCACGTGCGCGAGAGCAGCCGCCTCCGCCGAGAGCGAAACCCCCGCGGCCGGGGAGCGGGGCACCTTGAGGGCGGCCTCGCCCCCGGCGGCGTCCCGGACCAGCCACACGCGAGCCTGGGACCCCTCGCCCAGCAGCCGCACGGCCTCCCAGCCGGGGACCCGGGGAGCGCCGCCCTCGGCCGCGTCCTCCGGCGCCGTCCCCGGCTCCGCTCCCGCGGTAACCAGGCGCCCGTGCCGAGCCTCGGGCCCCTCGCCCCCTCCGTGCGCCCCCATCGCGCGCTCCCCTCCCGATCCCTCCGACCGCCTCCGACAGGCGCCCGGGAGGGCCTCCTCCGGCCCCCGCCACCATCGTGCCTCCTCCAGGACCCGCGATCCGGGTTGTCCACAGGCCGAGGCGGACCCGCCCCTCCGCGTCCGGCTCCCGGGGCCCGAGGGATACAGTGGACGGCATGTCCGACCCCCTCCTCCCTCCCCTGCGCGTGCTCGGCCTGGCCCCTGACCTCGTCGACTACCACGCGGCATGGGACCGCCAGAAGTCGCTCCACGACGACGTCGTCGCCG
The DNA here is from genome assembly GCF_040702705.1 of Micrococcus sp. NPDC078436. NCBI lineage: Bacteria > Bacillati > Actinomycetota > Actinomycetes > Micrococcales > Micrococcaceae > Micrococcus > Micrococcus sp. NPDC078436. The sequence continues at coordinate 137,396 of NZ_JBFBLX010000002.1, forward strand.
GCCGCTCCGAGGGCGAGTTCCTGCTCCTCGAGCACGCCCCGGTGTACACCGCGGGCCGCCGCACCGAGGACCACGAGCGTCCCGCCGACGGCGCCCCCGTGGTGGACGTGGACCGCGGCGGGAAGATCACGTGGCACGGCCCCGGCCAGCTGGTCGGCTACCCCGTGGTGCGCCTGAAGGACCGCGCGCACGTGAAGGACTACGTGTGGTTCCTGGAGGAGCTGCTGATCCGCACGGCCGCCGAGTACGGCGTCACCGCCGTCCGCGTGGACGGCCGGGCCGGCATCTGGGTCCTCAGCGACACGGACGCCGACGGCGCGGCGCGCCCGGACCGCAAGCTCGGCGCCATCGGCCTGGCCATCCACGACGGCGTGTCCACCCACGGCTTCGCCCTGAACTGCTCCAACTCCCTCGCCCCCTACGCGGGCATCATCGCGTGCGGCATCGCCGACGCCGCCACCACCACGCTCACCGAGGAGACGGGCCGGACCATCACGCCGGCCGACGTCGTCCCCGTGCTCACCCGCCACCTGGAGGAGCTCGGTCCCCGGTACATCGCCGTCACCCCCACGGAAGGACCCACCGCATGAGCACCGCACCCGAAGGACGCCGCCTGCTGCGCGTCGAGGCCCGCAACGCCGAGGTCCCCGTGGAGCGCAAGCCCGAGTGGACCAAGGCCAAGGTGCACATGGGCCCGGAGTACATCTCCCTGAAGAACAAGGTGAAGGGCTCCGGCCTGCACACCGTGTGCGAGGAGGCCGGCTGCCCCAACATCTTCGAGTGCTGGGAGGACCGCGAGGCCACGTTCCTCATCGGCGGCGACATCTGCACCCGGCGCTGCGACTTCTGCGACATCGCCTCGGGCCGTCCTCTCCCCCTGGACATGGACGAGCCGCTCAAGGTCGCCGAGAACATCCGGGAGATGGACCTGCGCTATGCCACCGTCACGGGCGTGGCCCGCGACGACCAGAAGGACGGCGCCGCGTGGCTCTACGCGGAGACCATCCGGCGCATCCACGAGCTGAACCCCGGGACCGGCGTCGAGATCCTGCCCCCGGACTTCGGAGCGGTCCCCGAGCTCGTGCAGCAGGTCTTCGACGCCCGCCCGGAGGTCTTCGCCCACAACCTGGAGACCGTGCCGCGCATCTTCAAGCGCATCCGTCCCGCCTTCACGTACGAGAAGTCCCTCCGCGTCCTGACGATGGCCAAGGCGGACGAGCTGGTGACGAAGTCCAACCTCATCCTGGGCATGGGCGAGACGGACGAGGAGATCGACCAGGCGCTCGTGGACCTCCACGAGGCCGGCTGCGACATCATCACGATCACGCAGTACGTGCGCCCGTCCAAGCTCCACCACCCGATCGACCGCTGGGTGAAGCCCACCGAGTTCGTGCAGTGGTCGGAGCGCGCCGAGCAGATCGGCTTCACGGGCGTCATGGCCGGCCCCCTCGTGCGCTCCTCCTACCGCGCCGGGAAGCTCTACGCGCAGGCCATGGAGCGCCTCGGCCGCACGCTGCCCGCGAACCTCACCCACCTCGCCGGCGAGCGGACCGCGCGCCAGGAGGCCTCGGCCGTCGTCGCGCGGATGTCCTGATCCGGCCCCGGTAGACTGGACCCCGCTATGGCCAAGAACACGCAGACCCCCTCGCCCTCCGCCGGATCCACCTCCCTCAAGGAGGTCAAGGCCATGCAGCGCGAGCGGCGCCGCCAGATGAAGGTGGACGCGAAGGCGGACCGCCGGCGCAAGCGCTCCTCCGGCGGCCCCGGCATCCTCACGCAGCTCAAGCAGGTCTTCGCCATGACCCGCCAGCACAACCCGAAGGTCGTGCTGTGGATGGCGCTGGCCTTCTCGGCCGCGCTGGTGGTGGGCCTGGTCATCGGCCTGCTGCTGCACAACTGGATCACGTGGCTGCTGATCGCCATCCCCTTCGGCGTGCTCGCCGCGGTGATCGTGATGAACCGCCTCGCGGAGCGGGCCATGTTCGCCCAGCTCGAGGGACGTCCCGGATCCGTCGGCGCCGCCCTGTCCACGCTGCGCCGCGGCTGGATCGTGCCCGAGCAGCCCGTGGCCGTGAACCCGAAGACCCAGGACGTCGTGTACCGCGCGATCGGCCGCCCCGGCGTCGTGCTCGTCACCGAGGGCCCCGCCCCGCGCCTGGCGAAGCTGCTGGCCAAGGAGGAGCGCAGCCTCGAGCGCTTCCTGCCCAACGTGCCCGTGCACGTGGTGCAGGCCGGCAACGGGGAGGGCCAGACGCCCCTGCACCTCGTGCCCAAGACGCTGAAGTCCATGAAGAAGACGCTCACCGACCAGGAGGTCAGCGCGATCGACAAGCGCCTGTCCGCCCTGAACACCTCCCGCCCTCCGATCCCCAAGGGGATCGACCCGATGCGCGCCCGCGCCGACCGCCGAGGCATGCGCGGCCGCTGAGGCCCGCTCGGTGCCACGTCCGGACCGGACGCGACAGGGGCGGCCCACCAGCACGGTGGGCCGCCCCTGTTGCGTCTCGGCGCGCTCACATGCGGATCTCGACGGTGCCCGCCACGCGGTCATGCATGCCGCGCCCATCGGGGTCCACCACGACGGCGGGCAGCACGAGGCACAGCAGGACCGTCCGGACGAGGACGCGGTGGACGGGCGCGGTGCGGCCGCCCACGCGCACCACCTGGGTGCGCAGCAGGGCCTTGCCCACGGTGGTGGCCAGCAGGGAGATCCCGACGACGTGCATCACCGCGAAGACGAGCAGCGTGGCGATCGCCTCACCGCCGAACACGAGGTTCGAGACGACGAGGGCGAGCGCCCAGTCGATGCACAGCGCCCCGAGTCGGCGGGCCGCCGTCGCCATGGAGGCCGGACCGCGCTGGGGGAGGCCGAGGAGGTCGCCGGGCCACCGCCCCGCCGCGCGGCCGCCGCCCGGACCGTCCACCCACCCCGCGAGGTCCGCGCGCGTGATGAGCGGCTCGGCGCGGTCTCCGGCGCCGCGCCGGGACTCGTCGGGCCGGTCAGGGGGGTCGGTCGCTCGGTGTGCCACCCCTCCAGCGTAGTCGTCGCCCGGCGCGCCACAGCAGTCACGAAGAGTCTCTGGCTACGCTGGAACGTCGCCCCCTGAGTAGTCTGGAGGGCGTCGGCCGGCGGGCCCGGGTGTCTGCCGGCGCCCCCGTTCCGTCCCAGGAAGGCCAGGAGAGAACCGTGTTCACCTCCCCCGCAGAAGTCCTCGCGTACATCGAGCAGGAGGGTGTCGAGTTCGTCGACATCCGCTTCACCGATCTGCCGGGCATGCAGCACCACTTCAACGTCCCCGCCTCCTCCGTGGACGAGGACTTCTTCGTCACGGGCCAGCTGTTCGACGGCTCCTCCATCCGCGGCTTCGCCGGCCTGGCCGAGTCCGACATGCAGCTCATCCCGGATGTGGAGACCGCCTACCTGGACCCGTTCCGCGTGCGCAAGACGCTCGCCATGAACTTCTCCATCGTGAACCCCCGCACCGGCGAGCCCTACCGCCGCGACCCCCGCGGCGTGGCCCAGCGCGCCGAGGCCTACCTCACCTCCACGGGCATCGCGGACACCGCGTTCTTCGCCCCCGAGGCCGAGTTCCACGTGTTCGACGACGTGCGCTGGGAGTCCTCCGCGCGCGGCGCCTCCTACGCCGTGGACTCCGAGGAGGCCTACTGGAACACCAACCGTGTGGAGGAGGGCGGCAACCTCGGCTACAAGACGCCCAAGCAGGGCGGCTACTTCCCCGTCTCCCCCACGGACAAGCAGGCCGACCTGCGGGACGAGATCTGCACGATGCTCACCGAGGTGGGCCTGACGGTGGAGCGCTCCCACCACGAGGTGGGCTCGGCCGGCCAGGCGGAGATCAACTACCGGTTCAACACCCTCACCCACTCCGCGGACGACCTGCTGAAGTTCAAGTACGTCGTGAAGAACGTCGCCGACATGTTCGGCAAGTCCGCCACCTTCATGCCGAAGCCGGTCTTCGGCGAGGCCGGCTCGGGCATGCACTGCCACCAGTCGCTGTGGATGGGCGGCGAGCCGCTGTTCTACGACGAGAAGGGCTACGCCAACCTCTCGGACACCGCGCGCTGGTACATCGGCGGCCTGCTGCACCACGCCTCCGCCGTGCTGGCGTTCACCAACCCGACGGTGAACTCCTACCGCCGCCTCGTGCCCGGCTACGAGGCCCCGGTCTCGATGGTCTACTCGCAGGGCAACCGCTCCGCGGGCATCCGCATCCCGATCACCGGCTCCAACCCGAAGGCCAAGCGCCTCGAGTTCCGCGCCCCGGACGCCTCGGGCAACCCCTACCTCGCGTTCGCCGCGCAGCTGATGGCCGGCCTGGACGGCATCCGCAACCGCATCGAGCCGGCCGAGCCGATCGACAAGGACCTCTACGAGCTGCCCCCGGAGGAGGCCGCGGACATCCAGAAGGCGCCCACGAGCCTCGAGGAGGCGCTCGCCGCGCTCGAGGAGGACCACGAGTTCCTCCTCGCCGGTGACGTGTTCACCGAGGAGATCATCCGCACCTGGATCGACTACAAGCGGGAGAAGGAGCTCACCCCGCTCTCGCTGCGGCCGAACCCCTACGAGTTCGAGCTGTACTACTCCTGCTGACCCGCGCCTCCGCGCGGTCCACGACGCCGGCCGGTCGTCTCCCCCAGGGAGGCGGCCGGCCGGCGTCGTGCCCGGGGAGGGCGGCACCGGGCGTGCAGCACTCGGCCTGAGACGTGGAGCACGGGGCGGGGCAGCGCTGGAATAGCCAAGCCCCCGCGGACGCTCCACGAGGGGAGAGCACTGCCCGCCTACCGCCCGAGGAGCACCATGACCGAGACGCCTGACCCCACACCCCTCCCGCTGTCCCTCCTGGACCTCGCCGTGGCCCGCCCCGGCGAGGGGGCCGGCGAGGCCATCGCGCAGTCGGTGCGCCTGGCGAGCGTGGCCGAGGAGGAGGGCTTCCGCCGTGTCTGGTACGCAGAGCACCACAACATGCCCGCGATCGCCTCGTCGGCGACGTCCGTGCTGATCGCCCACGTGGCCGCCCGGACGAGCACCATCCGCCTGGGCAGCGGCGGCGTCATGCTGCCCAACCACTCCCCGCTGGTGATCGCGGAGCAGTTCGGCACGCTGGCCGAGCTCCACCCGGGCCGCATCGACCTCGGCCTCGGCCGCGCCCCCGGCACCGACCAGCGCACGCTCCAGGCCCTGCGGCGCTCGCCCGATGCCGCCGAGCACTTCCCGCAGGACGTCCTGGAGCTGCAGGGCTACCTGAAGGGCGAGAGCCGGATCCCCGGGATCGACGCGTACCCGGGCAAGGGCACCGACGTGCCGCTGTACATCCTGGGCTCCTCTGCGTTCGGCGCCCAGCTGGCCGCTCGCCTCGGCCTGGGGTACGCGTTCGCGAGCCACTTCGCCCCGCAGATGCTCGAGCACGCCGCTCGGGTCTACCGCGAGCACTTCCAGCCCTCGGCCGACCTGGCCGAGCCCCACTTCATCGCCGCCGCGAACGTGATCGCGGCAGACACCGAGGAGCAGGCGCAGGCGCAGTGGGAGCGGGCCAAGCGCGACCGCATCCGCATGATGCTCGGCCGCGGCCGCACACTCGGCGACGACGAGGTCGAGATGCTGCTCGACTCCCCCGCCGGCGAGCAGGTGCTCGGCATGCTCGCGCGCACCGCCGTGGGCACGGGCGAGACCGTGGCCGCCTGGCTGCGGGACTTCGCCGCCGGTGTGCAGGCCGACGAGGTGATCGTCACGACGGCGGCCCCGGACCCAGCCGTGCGCGAGCGCACGCTGCGGATCCTGGGCGAGCACGTGGTCCGCGGCTAAGCCCGGGCGCTCCGGTCAGAGCCCGTAGAACCGCGTCTCGAACACGGAGCGGGCCTGCCGGGTGACCCGCAGGTAGCGCTCCTCGAACGCCGCGGGGCCCGCGTTGCCGTCCGCCCCGCTGAGGCGGGCGATCGCGGCCAGGTCGCGCGCGTTCGTGGGCAGCACGTCCCCGGGCTTGCCGCTCCACAGCACCGTGGCGGCGCGGATGCGGCTGGCCAGGAGCCAGGCCTCCTCGAGCACGCCGGCCTCGGCGTCGGGGAGCAGGCCGTGCCGGGCGAGGGCCCGCAGGGCGGGCAGGGTCGAGGTCACACGCAGGTCCTCGACCTCGGGAGCGTGGCGCAGCTGCAGGGACTGCACGAGCCACTCCACGTCGGAGAGCCCTCCGCGGCCGAGCTTGACGTGCCGGGCCGGGTCGGCGCCGCGGGGCAGGCGCTCGGCCTCCACGCGCGCCTTGATGCGGCGGATCTCGCGGGCGTCGGCGTCGGTGAGACCCTGGGCGTGGCGCACGGAGTCCGCCCAGCGGCGGAACTCGTCGGCCAGCCCGTCGTCCCCGGCCACGGGCCGGGCGCGCAGCAGCGCCTGCCGCTCCCACACCTCCGCCCAGCGCCGGTAGTACTCCCGGTACGAGTCCAGGGTGCGCACGAGCGGGCCCTGCCGCCCCTCGGGGCGCAGGTCCGAGTCCACCTCGAGCGGCCTCTCCCCCGGCAGGGGCGGCGCCGCCGGCTGCTTCAGCAGGGAGACCACGTGGCGGGCCACCGCCTCCGCCTGGGCGCCGGCGGCCTCGTCGTCGGCTCCCGGCCGCGGGCGGTGCACGAACATCGCGTCGAGGTCGGAGCCGTACATGATCTCGCGTCCGCCCTGGCGGCCCATGGCCACCACCACGACGTCGGTGAGGGGCTCCTGCCCCTGCGTGGCGGCGTGCACGGCCACGCGCAGCGCCCCGGCGACGGCCACCTGGTCGATGTCGGCGAGTGCCGCCCCGATCGTCTCGAGGCCGAGCTGCCCGGACATGTCCGCGAGCGCCACCCGCAGGATCTCGCGCTGGCGGATCTGCCGGACGTGGCGGATCGACTGGGCGGGGGACCCGTCGTCGCCGTGCCGGTCCAGGCGGGCGGCGACCTGACGCCACAGCGTCGCGGAGCCGCGGGGCTCCAGCTCACGGTCCTCCCCGACCCACGCCACCGACTCGGGGGCGTGCTCGAGGAGGTCGCCGACGAACCGCGAGCCGGCCAGCACGAGGCACACGCGCCGGGCAGCCTCCCCCGAGTCCCGCAGCATGCGCAGGAACCACGGCGAGGTGCCGAGGGCCTCGGAGAGGCGCCGGAAGGCGAGCAGCCCCGCGTCGGGGTCGGGCCCGTCGGCGAACCAGCCCAGCATGGCCGGCAGCAGCTGGCGCTGGATGGCCGCGCGTCGGGAGACGCCCTGCGTGAGCGCCTCGATGTGGCGCAGGGCGCCCTTCGGGTCGCGGTAGCCGAGGGCGGCGAGACGTTCGCGCACCGCGTCCGCGGAGAGGCGCACCTCGTCGTCGGAGAGCGCCGCCGTGGTGGAGAGCAGGGGACGGTAGAACACCGTCTCGTGGAGCGAGCGCACGTGGCGGCGGACGGCTCCGAAGCGCTCCCTCAGGCCCTCGGCCGCGGCGGGCTCCGTGCGCCCCGCGCCGCGCAGCGAGCGGGCGATCACGCGTAGGGCGTCGTCCTTGGCCGGCAGAAGGTGGGTGCGGCGCAGGTGCACGAGCTGGATGCGGTGCTCGAGGGCACGCAGCCAGCGGTAGTGCTCCTCGAACGCGGCGGCGTCCGCCGTGCTCATGTAGGAGGCGGCGTGGAGGGCCGCCACGGCGTCGAGGGTGCCCCGCACCCGCACGGACTCGTCCGCGCGGCCGTGCACCAGCTGCAGCAGCTGGGCGGTGAACTCGACGTCGCGCAGCCCGCCGGCGCCGAGCTTGATCTCCCGGTCCCGCTCGGCGGGCGCGATCGTGTCCAGCACGCGCCGGCGCATCGCGCGGACGGCGTCCACGAACCCCTCCCGCGCGGAGGACTCCCACACGCGCGGCCACACGGCCTCCACGTAGCGCTCGCCGAGGGCGCGGGAGCCGGCGATCGGGCGTGCCTTGAGCAGGGCCTGGAACTCCCAGCCGTGCGCCCAGCGGCGGTAGTACTCCACGTGGGAGTCCACGGTGCGGCTGAGCGCGCCGTCCTTGCCCTCGGGGCGGAGGTTCGCGTCCACCTCCCACAGGCCCGGCTCGGGGGCGGCGCCGGTGATGACGCGCGAGATCCCTGCGGCCAGCTCGGCCGCCACGGAGGCGGCGCCGCCGACGGGCGCGGCGTCCTCGGCCACGTCGTGCACGAACACCACGTCGACGTCGGACACGTAGTTCAGCTCGCGCGCCCCGCACTTGCCCATCCCGATGACGGCGAGCTCGACCCCGCGGGCGGCATCCCCGTCGCGAGCGACCACCTCGGCGCGGGAGACGGCGAGGGCGGCGTCGATCGCCGCACCGGCCAGGTCGGCCAGCCACGCGCCGACGGCCGGCATCACGGCGGACGGGTCGGGCGCGGCGAGGTCCGCGAGCGCGATCGCGGTGAGCTGGCGGCGGTACGCCCGGCGCAGCGCGACGGCGGCGTCCGCCCCCGTGAGCCCGGCGCAGGGCCGCTCGGCGTCCGGGTCCGCCTCGACGGCCGCGAGCAGCAGGCGGCGCAGGTCCTCGCCCGGGGCGGTGTCCGGCCCGTCCCCGTGCTCGAGGCCGGTGAGGGCGGGGGCCGTGGCGGCCGCGGCCTCCGGGTCCAGCACGAGGTCGAGGTGCTCGGGGCACCGGATGAGGAACTCGCCCAGGGCGTCGGAGGCGCCGAGCAGGCGGACGAGGCGCGTCGCGTGGTCCGGGTCGGCCAGCGCGGTGTGGACGCGGGGCTCGCGATCGGCCAGGCGCACCCAGAGCAGCAGGGCCCGGTCCGGGTCCGCGGCGTGGCAGAGCACGTCCACGAGCGGCCCCACGTCGACCCCCTGGAGCTCGGGGGACTCGAGGAGGCCGACGGCGCGGGGCACGGCCTGCACACCCGCGCGCGTCAGGGCGCGGCGGTGGGGGCTGCCGGACGGGGGCAGGGTCGGCATCGTCGGCCTCAGAGGGCGCTGAGGTAGCGGCGCAGCTCGTAGGGGGTGACCTCGACGCGGTAGTCGTCCCACTCCTGGCGCTTGTGGCGCAGGAACGCGTCGAACACGTGCTCGCCGAGCACGGAGGCCACGAACTCGGAGTCCTCGGCCAGCCGCAGGGCGTCGTGGAGCGTGCCGGGCAGCGGGGTGTGGCCCAGCACGCGGCGCTCGTGGGGGCTCAGGGCGCTCACGTCGTCCGAGGCCGGCTCCGGCAGCTCGTAGCCCTCCTCGATGCCCTTCAGCCCGGCCGCGAGCAGCAGCGCGTAGGTGAGGTAGGGGTTGGCGGAGGCGTCGATCCCGCGGTACTCGATGCGGGCCGAACCGGCCTTGTCCGGCTTGTAGAGGGGCACGCGGACGAGCGCCGAGCGGTTGTTGTGGCCCCAGGACACGTACGAGGGGGCCTCGCCCCCGCCCCACAGGCGCTTGTACGAGTTCACGAACTGGTGGGTGACGGCGCTGATCTCCTCGGAGTGCCGCAGCAGGCCCGCGATGAAGCTGCGGCCCGTCCTGGAGAGCCGGAACTCGTCCGCCGGGTCGTAGAACGCGTTGGCGTCCCCCTCGAACAGGGAGAAGTGGGTGTGCATGCCCGAGCCCGGGTGCAGCGCGAACGGCTTCGGCATGAACGTGGCATAGCTGCCCTGCTGCGCGGCCACCTCCTTGACCACGGTGCGGAAGGTCATGATGTTGTCCGCGGTGGTCAGGGCGTCCGCGGCGCGCAGGTCGATCTCGTTCTGGCCCGGCCCGTTCTCGTGGTGGCTGAACTCCACCGAGATGCCCATCTCCTCGAGCATGGTGACGGCGTCGCGCCGGAAGTCCTGCGCCTCTCCCCCGGGCACGTGGTCGAAGTACCCGGCGGTGTCCACCGGCTGGGGCTGGCCGTCCGGGCCGAGCTCCGAGCTCTTGAGCAGGTAGAACTCGATCTCCGGGTGCGTGTAGCAGCTGAAGCCCATGTCCGAGGCCTTCTCCAGCACGCGCCGCAGGGCGTGGCGGGGGTCGGCCGGTGCGGGGGCGCCGTCCGGGGTGAGGACGTCGCAGAACATGCGGGAGGTCTGCCCCTGCTCCCCCCGCCACGGGAGGATGGTAAAGGTGGCCGGGTCCGGCTGCAGGAGCATGTCCGACTCGGAGATGCGGGTGTAGCCGTCGATCGAGGAGCCGTCGAAGCCGAGGCCCTCCGTGAACGCGGACTCCACCTCGGCGGGGGCGAGGGCGACGGACTTGAGGGTGCCCACCACGTCGGTGAACCAGAGGCGCACGAAGCGCACGTCCCGGTCCTCGATGGTGCGGAGCACGACATCCTGCTGACGATCCATGCCGCCCACTCTATCCACGCCCGCCGTAGACTCCGGGGCATGTCCGCCACCCCCTCCGCCACGCCCGCCCCCGAGTCCCCGGCCCCCTACGGCGGCGCCGCGCCCGCGTCAGCCGGCCCGCCCGCGCGCTGGCGCACGGTGCACCTGCAGCGCGCGAAGGACGAGGGCCGGCGCTTCGCGATGCTCACGGCCTACGACGCGATGACGGCCGCGCTCTTCGAGGAGGCCGGCGTCGAGGTGCTCCTGGTGGGCGACTCGGTGGGCAACACGGTCCTCGGCCATCCCTCCACCCTGCCCGTGACCCTCGACGAGATGGTGCTCTTCTCCGCGGCCGTGGTGCGCGGAGCGACGCGCGCGCTCGTGGTCGCCGACCTGCCGTTCGGCTCCTACGAGGCCTCCCCGCAGCAGGCGGTGGCCGCGGGCGTGCGCCTCATGAAGGAGGCGGGTGTGGCGGCCGTCAAGATGGAGGGCGACGAACGCTTCGCCGAGCACGTCGCCGCGCTGACCGCGGCCGGCGTCCCCGTGATGGCGCACATCGGCTTCACCCCGCAGTCCGAGCACGTCCTCGGGGGCTACCGCGTGCAGGGCCGCGGCGAGGGGGCCGTCGAGCGCATGACCGCCTCAGCACGGGCACTCGAGGAGGCGGGCGCCTTCGCCGTGCTCATGGAGATGGTGCCCTCGGACGTGGCCGCCGCCGTCGACGCCGCGGTGCGCGTGCCCACCGTGGGCATCGGGGCGGGGCCGGGGACCACGGGCCAGGTGCTCGTGTGGCAGGACATGCTCGGCCTGCGTGAGGGGCGCATGCCCCGGTTCGTGAAGCAGTACGCGCAGCTGCACGCGGTCATGGGCGAGGCGGTGCGCGCCTTCCGCGCGGACGTGCTCGAGGGCTCGTTCCCGGCGCCGGAGCACGGGTTCGAGGGCTGAGACGCCCCTCTCGGCCCACCCTGGCCGGGTGGGCCGCGACGGGCCGGGTGCCGGGACGGCTCAGCTCGCGTCGTCGAGCGGGTTGGCATTCCACTTCTCGTCGTGGTCCTCGGCCTCGTCGAAGGCCTCGTTGCGGGCCTGGACGCGGGCCAGCGCGGACTCCGCCTCGGCACGCGAGGCGTACGGGCCGAGGAGCTCCTTCCAGTTGGACTGGGCCCCCTCCTCCACCTCGTGGGTGCGGACGTTGAAGTAGTACTCCCGAGCGGTGCTCACGTCATCGTTCATGCGGGCCACCCTAACGGGGCCGATACGCTGGAGGACATGTCCGATCGCCAGAGCCCCGCCGCCCCGTCCAGCCACAACGGCCCCCGCCCCGCGGGGCCCCCGGCGCCGGAGCCGGGCTCGAGGGCCCCGGTGGGCACGCTCGCGCCGGGCGTCCTCTCCCCCGCCCCTCCCGTGCCCGCCGCGATCCCGCGCCCCGAGTACGTGGGGAAGGCCACGCCGGACGAGGGCCACGCCTCGGACGTGTACGACGCCGCCGGGATCGAGCGCATCCGCACGGCCGGACGGCTCGCCGCGCAGGCCATGGAGGCCGCGGCCGCGCACATCGCCCCGGGCGTCACCACCGACGAGCTCGACCGCGTGGCCCACGAGTTCCTCGTCTCCCACGGCGCCTACCCCTCGTGCCTGGGCTACCGCGGCTTCCCCCGCTCCATCTGCACCTCGCTGAACGAGGTCATCTGCCACGGCATCCCGGACGGCACCGTCCTGGAGGACGGGGACATCGTCAACCTGGACATCACCGCCTACGTGGACGGCGTGCACGGCGACCACAACCGCACCTACCTCGTGGGCGAGGTGGACGAGGAGTCCCGCCTGCTCGTGGAGCGCACCGAGGAGGCCCTGCGGCGCGGCATCAAGGCCGTGAAGCCGGGCCGGCAGGTCAACGTGATCGGCCGCGCCATCGAGTCCTACGCCAAGCGCTTCGGCTACGGCGTGGTGCGCGACTTCATCGGCCACGGCGTGGGCACGGACTTCCACTCCGGCCTGGTCATCCCGCACTACGACGCCGCGCCCCTGCACGACACCGTCATGGTCCCGGGCATGGTGTTCACGATCGAGCCGATGATCACCCTCGGCACCATCGAGTGGGACCAGTGGGACGACGGCTGGACCGTGGTCACGCGGGACCGCCGGCGCACCGCGCAGTTCGAGCACACGCTCGTGGTCACCGACGACGGCGCGGAGATCCTCACCCTCCCGTGAGGGGTGTCCGTACACTGGCGCACGTGAGCAACCTCGAAGCCTCCCCCCCTGACCAGCCCGGCACCGAGCAGTCCGTGAAGGACCCCGGGGCGTCGAAGTACCCGACCGTGCTCGGCGTCGACATCGGCGGCACCGGCATGAAGGGCGGCCTCGTGCGCCTCGGCACGGGCCCCAAAGCCGGGACGCTGCGCGGGGACCGCTTCCGCATCGCCACGCCGCAGCCGGCCATGCCGCTGCCCGTGGCGGAGACCCTCGCGGCCATCACGGCCCAGCTGGACCGGCGGGAGAAGGCCCCCGCGCCGGACTCCCCGATCGGCGTGTGCTTCCCCTCGATCGTGCGCGGCGGCGTGTGCCGCTCGGCCAACAACATCGACCCCTCCTGGATCGGCACGGACCTGCGGTCGATGTTCGAGGAGCGGCTGGGCCGCCCCGTCACCGTGGTCAACGACGCCGACGCCGCGGGCCTGGCCGAGGCCCGCTACGGCGCGGGGCGCGGCCACGAGGGGCTCGTCCTCGTCATCACCCTCGGCACCGGCATCGGAGGGGCGATGATCAACGACGGGGTGCTCGTGCCCAACTTCGAGGTCGGCTCCATGGAGCTCGACGGCGTCATAGCCGAGACCCGGGCGTCCGCGAAGGCCCGCGAGCGCGACGGCCTGAGCTGGGCCGAGTACGCGGTGCGCCTGCAGCGCTTCTTCTCCCACGTGGAGCGGATCTTCTCCCCCGACCTGTTCATCGTGGGCGGCGGCATCTCCAAGCGCCCCGACGACTACCTGCCCCTGCTGCGGCTGGACACCCCGATCATCCCGGCGCAGCTGCAGAACAACGCGGGCATCGTGGGCGCCGCGCTCGCGGCCCACGGCTCGGCGGCCGACCACACCTGAGCCCCGGCCGGTGAAGACACCGCGGGCGGTTCCGGCTTCCCCTCCGGAACCGCCCGCGGCAGTCTGTGCGTCGCCCGCTGGGGGCCTCGCCGCCCCCACTGTAGCCCCTCGACGGGCTCCCCTGTCCAGCCCCTAGCGCGTGAACAGCCGGGGCTGCACCGCGGGCCGTCCGGGGGCCTCGCCCTCGGCGTCGCGCAGGTCCGCGATCGCGTCCTCGAAGTCGCTCAGCGACTCGAAGTCCCGGTAGACGGAGGCGAAGCGCAGGAAGGCGACCTGGTCGAGGCGGCGCAGGGGGTCCAGGATCGCCAGGCCAACGTCGTGGGCGTCCACCTCGGCGTTGCCCGAGGCGCGGACGGTCTCCTCGACCTCCTGGGCGAGCATGGCCAGGTCGTCGCTCGTGACCGGCCGGCCCTGGCAGGCCTTGCGGACCCCGTTGATCACCTTGGAGCGGTCGAAGGGCTCGGCCACGCCCGAGCGCTTGACCACGGTGAGCGCGGTGGTCTCCATGGTGGTGAAGCGCTTGCCGCACGCCTGGCACTGGCGGCGGCGGCGGATCGCCGAGCCGTCGTCGAGGGAACGGGAGTCCACCACGCGGGAGTCCTCGTGACGGCAGTACGGGCAGTGCACTCTCTCGCTCCCTCCTCGTGGACGACCTCGGCCTGACCTGCGCCCACTCTACGGCGGCGGCCGGCGATCAGCCCAGGCAGGCCGGACCGAGCAGGATCTTCAGATCGCCGAAGAGCGCCGGGTTCGGGCTCACGCGGAACTGCGGGCCGAGCACGAACTCCTGCGCTCCGCGCTGGCCCATCAGCGTCAGGCGCACCTCGGAGGAGCCCTCGTGGGTGCGCAGCACGTCTGCGAGCTGGCCGATCACCTGCTCCGTGGCCTTGAAGGAGGGCATCTGGATGCGCACGGGCCCGGACGTGCCGTCCGTGAGCTCGGGGATGGCCAGCTCCATCGCGGAGAGGGACACGGAGCCGTCGTCGCGGCGCTGCACGCGCCCCTTCACGGCGACGACGAGGTCCTCCGCGAGCATCATGGCGATCGGGGCGTACACCTGGCCGAAGAACATCACGTCCATGGATCCGCCGAGGTCCTCGATCTCGCACCGCGCGTACGCGTTGCCGGAGGACTTGGCGATGCGCCGCTCGAGCGTGGTGATGAGCCCCGCGATGGTGACCTGGGAGCCGTCGGCGGGCCCGTCGTCGTCGAGCACGCGGGTGATCTGCGTGTCCGCGTGCTGGGAGAGCACGGCGTCCAGGCCCTGCAGCGGGTGGTCGGACACGTAGAGGCCCAGCATCTCCCGCTCGTAGGCGAGCTTGTCCTTCTTGGACCACTCCGGCAGCTCGGGCACGGCGACGCCGTCCGAGGCGTCGGAGGCGTCCTCGGCCTCCGCCGCGCCGCCGAGGGCGAAGAGGTCGAACGTGAACTCGCCGTGGTCCTCCTTGCGCTTCTGCGCCACCGTGGCGTCCACCGCCTCCTCGTGCACCGCGAGCAGGGCACGCCGGGCGTAGCCGAGGGAGTCGAAGGCGCCGGCCTTGATCATGGACTCGATCGTCCGCTTGTTGCAGACCACGAGCGGCACCTTGGCCAGGAAGTCGCCGAAGCCGGTGTAGAGGCCCTTCTCCTCGCGGCCCTGCACCATGCCCTTCACCACGTTGGCGCCCACGTTGCGCACCGCCCCCATGCCGAAGCGGATGTCCCGGCCCACCGGGGTGAACGTCAGGTGGGACTCGTTGACGTCGGGCGGGAGCACCGTGATGCCCATGTGGCGGCACTCGTTCAGGTACATCGCGAGCTTGTCCTTGTCGTCGCCCACCGACGTGAGCAGCGCCGCCATGTACTCGGCCGGGTAGTGCGCCTTCAGGTACGCCGTCCAGTAGGAGACCAGTCCGTACGCCGCAGAGTGGGCCTTGTTGAACGCGTAGTCCGAGAACGGCAGGAGGATGTCCCACAGCGCCTTCACGGCGGCCTCGGAGAAGCCGCGGTCCAGCATGCCCTGGTGGAAGGCGGCGTACTGCTTGTCCAGCTCGGACTTCTTCTTCTTGCCCATCGCGCGGCGCAGGATGTCCGCCTGGCCGAGCGAGTACCCAGCCACCTTCTGGGCGATCGCCATGACCTGCTCCTGGTACACGATCAGGCCGTAGGTCGTGTCCAGGATCTCCCGCAGCGGCTCCTCGAGCTCCGGGTGGATCGGCGTGATCTCCTGCTGCCCGTTCTTGCGCAGCGCGTAGTTCGTGTGGGAGTTCGCACCCATGGGGCCCGGACGGTAGAGCGCGATGGTCGCCGAGATGTCCTCGAAGTTGTCCGGGCGCATCATCTTCAGCAGGGAGCGCATGGGACCGCCGTCGAGCTGGAACACGCCCAGGGTGTCGCCGCGGGCCAGCAGGTCGTAGGAGGCCTGGTCGTCGACGTCGAGGGTCTCGAGGTCCAGGTCCACGCCCTGGTTCGCCTTCACGTTCTCGATCGCGTCCGAGATGATCGTGAGGTTGCGCAGACCCAGGAAGTCCATCTTGATCAGGCCCAGCGACTCCGCCATGGGGTAGTCGAACTGGGTGATGACCTGGCCGTCCTGGAGGCGGCGCATGATCGGCACGACGTCCACCACGGGCACGGAGGACATGATGACGCCGGCCGCGTGCACGCCCCACTGCCGCTTCAGGCCCTCGATGCCCTTCGCGGTCTCGAACACCTGCGCCGCCACCGGGTCCGTCGCGATCAGCTCGCGGAACGGCGCCGCCTCCCCGTAGCGCGGGGCGTCCGGGTTCTCGATGTCCTTGAGCGGGATGTCCTTGGCCATCACGGCCGGCGGCAGGGCCTTGGTGAGCGCCTCGCCCATGGAGAAGGGCTGGTCCATCACACGGGCCGAGTCCTTCAGGGCCTGCTTCGTCTTGATCGTGCCGTACGTGACGATCATGGTGACGCGCTCGTCGCCGTACGTGCGGGTGACGTAGTCGATCACCTCGGAGCGGCGCCGGTCGTCGAAGTCCACGTCGAAGTCGGGCATGGACACGCGGTCCGGGTTGAGGAAGCGCTCGAAGATCAGCCCGTGCTTCAGCGGGTCCAGGTCGGTGATGCGCAGCGCGTACGCCACCATGGAGCCGGCTCCCGAGCCGCGGCCCGGGCCCACGCGGATCCCGTTCTCCTTGGCCCAGTTGATGAAGTCGGCGACGACGAGGAAGTACCCCGGGAACCCCATCGAGATGATGACGTCCAGCTCGTAGTCCGCCTGCTTGCGCACGTGGTCCGGGACGCCGTCCGGATAGCGGTAGTCGAGGCCCTTCGTGACCTCCTTGATGAGCCAGCTGGTCTCGTCCTCGCCCTCCGGCGTGGGGAACACCGGCATGTAGTTGGCGTCCGTGTCGAACGTGGACTCGCAGCGCTCAGCGATCACGAGGGTGTTGTCGCACGCCTCCGGGATCTCCCGGAAGAGCTCGCGCATCTGCCGCGGCGACTTCAGGTAGTACTCCGTGCCGGAGAACGCGAAGCGCGAGCCGCCCTGGTCGTAGCTGGGCTCGTTGAGCTTGGAGCCGGACTGCAGGGCCAGCAGCGCCTCGTGGGCCTTGGCGTCGTGCTCGTGCGTGTAGTGCAGGTCGTTCGTGGCCACGAGCGGCAGGCCCAGGTCCTTGGCCAGGCGGCGCAGGTCCGTGATGACGCGCTTCTCGATGTCCAGGCCGTGCTGCATAATCTCGCAGTAGAAGTTCTCGGCCCCGAAGATGTCCCGGAACTCGGCGGCCGCCGCCACGGCCTCCTTGTACTGGCCCAGGCGCAGGCGCGTCTGCACCTCGCCCGAGGGGCAGCCCGTGGTGGCGATGAGCCCCGAGGAGTACTGGCTCAGCAGCTCCCGGTCGATGCGCGGCCACTTGGCGTACACCGAGTCCAGCGAGGCGATGGAGCCCATGCGGAAGAGGTTGTGCATGCCCGTGGTGGACTGCGCCAGCATGGTCATGTGCGTGTAGGCGCCGCCGCCGGAGACGTCGTCGCCGCGCTGGTGCGGCTCCCCCCAGCGGATCTTCTCCTTGTCCGTGCGGTGCTGCGTGCCCGGGGTCAGGTAGGCCTCGAGGCCGATGATCGGCTTGATGCCCGCCGCGGTGGCCTGACGCCAGAAGTCGAACGCGCCGAACAGGTAGCCGTGGTCCGTGATGGCCAGGGACTGCATGCCGAGGCGGTCGGCCTCGGCGAACAGCTCGTCCAGCTTCGCCGCGCCGTCGAGCATCGAGTACTCGGTGTGCGTGTGGAGGTGGACGAAGCCGCCGTCCTTGAGGGCCTCGGCGCGGGTCTCGGAGGTCGCGGTCATGCGGGGTGGAGCTCCTTCGGAGAGGACGACGGCGGGCCCGCCCCAGCCTACTGCGCGTCACGGGGGGGCGGGCGGGACGGGCCCGGCGGGCGTCGGGCCTGCGGTCTCCGGTCCCCGGCGGTCAGTCCCGTTCGCCCGCGGCGTCGGCGGCGTCGTCGCCGCGCAGCGCCGCCAGCGCGTGGGCGAGGTCGTCCGGGTAGGGCGAGGTGATGCTCACGGGCTCCCCCGTGACGGGGTGCGGGAAGGAGAGGTGGTGGGCGTGGAGCCACTGCCGCGTGAGCCCCAGCTCGGCGGCCAGGCGCGGGTCGGCGCCATAGGTGAGGTCGCCCACGCACGGGTGCCGCAGCGCGGAGGTGTGGACGCGGATCTGGTGCGTGCGCCCGGTCTCGAGGTGCACCTGTAGCAGCGTGGCGCGGCCGAAGACCTCGAGGGTCTCGTAGTGCGTCACGGAGGGCCGTCCGCCCTCGAGCACGGCGAACTTCCACTGGTGCCCCGGGTGGCGGCCGATCGGGGCGTCGATCGTGCCCGCAAGCGGGTCCGGGATCCCCTGCACCACCGCGTGGTAGACCTTGTGCGGCACGCGCTCGCGGAACTGGTCCTTCAGGGCGGCGTACGCGCGCTCCGTCTTGGCCACCACCATCACGCCGGTGGTGCCGACGTCGAGCCGGTGCACGATCCCCTGGCGCTCCGGCGCCCCCGAGGTGGTGATGTCGTAGCCCAGGCCCGCGAGGCCGCCGACCACGGTGGGCCCGTTCCAGCCCGGCGAGGGGTGGGCCGCCACGCCGGTCGGCTTGTCCACGGCGAGCAGGTGCTCGTCCTCGTGCAGCACGGTCATCTCGTCCACGGCCTCTGCCCTCACTTCCAGCGGATCGGGATCGTTCGGCAGGTCCACGGCCAGGGTCTCCCCCGGCACCGCCCTGGCCGACTTGGCGAGCACTCGGTCCCGACGCCCGCCGCGCGTCTCGGCGCGGACGAGCCCGCGCGCGAACCAGTCCGCCAGCCGTGCGCGGGACACGCCGAGGGCCTCCGTGAGGACGGCGTCGGCGCGCCTGCCCGCCTGCTCGGCCGTGACCTCCACGCGCCGCACGCCTGCGCCCATGCCGCTCACGCCTCGCGGGTGCCGTCGAGCCGGCGGCCGGTCACCAGCAGCAGGCACACGAGGATCATGGAGCACACGATGAAGGAGTCGGCCACGTTGAAGACCGCGAAGCGGGGCACGGAGATCATGTCCACCACGTGGCCCTGGCCGAACGACGGCGGCCGCAACAGCCGGTCCGTGAGGTTGCCGAGCACGCCGCCGGCCAGGCCGCCCAGGGCGAGCGCCCACGGCAGCGAGCGCACGCGGGCGATCTGCACGAGCGCGACCACGGCGACCACGGCCTGGATGAGGGTGAAGACCCAGGTGTGCCCCTCCCCGATCGAGAAGGCCGCGCCCGGGTTCAGGATGTAGTGCCACCGCAGCAGACCCGGGATCACGACGATCGACTCGCCGAGCTCCATGGTGCGCTCGACCCACAGCTTGCTCAGCTGGTCGAGCGCGTAGGCGAGCACGGCGAGGGTCAGGGCGACGCCGACGGCGCGGCGGCCGGAGACCGCCGCGCGGGGGGTGCCGTCCCCGGCCCCGTCGAGCGCTGTGCTCACGCGGTCTCCCCGCGGGGCTCCACCCGCTCCTGGGATCGGATCTCGCGCAGCTGCCCCTCGATGTAGGCGGTCAGGCGGAGGCGGTAGTCGGTCTCGAAGCCGCGCAGCCGCTCGACCTCGGACTCCAGCTCGGAGCGCTGGGAGGCCAGCTCCGCGAGGGTCGCTGCCTTGGTCTCCTCGGCCTGGCCGAGCACCTCGGCGGCCGTGGCCTCGGCCTCGGCGATGAGCGCGGCGCGGCGCTGCTCGCCGTCGGCCACGTGCTCGTCGTGCAGCCGCTGGGCCATGGCGAGCACGGCGGCCGCCGAGGAGCCGGCCTGAGCAGGCCCGTCGGACGCGGCGGGTGCGGCCGTCTCCTCGGCCTCGAGAGCCGCGGCCTCCGCCTCGCCGGCGGCCAGCACGAGCTCCGGGCGCTCCTGCGCGGGGGCGTCGCCGGGCGCGAACGAGACGCCCGCCTCGGGGGCCTCGACGGCCCCGCCCGCGCGCAGCCGCTCGATCTCGGCGTGCAGGCGCTTGAGCTCCTCCGCGACCGCGTCGAGGAAGTCGTCGACCTCGTCCTGGTCGTACCCCTCCCGGAATTTGGTGTGCTGGAACTGCTTGTTGAGCACGTCTTCCCAGGTCAGAGCCACGGAGGGGCACCCTTCTCTCGCGCGCGCCGAGCACCGGCACGGCCCGCGGTGGTGGGCGCGGCCGACTGCGCGCGCCTCAGGTCGTCACCGCACGATACCACCGGGTGCCGCGGCGACTCCGGGGGTCAGCGGGCGAGGGCGAGCACCAGGACGCGCAGCAGCACCACGGCCATGAAGACCACCAGGAAGGCCACGTCGAGGCTGACGCCGCCGAGCCGCACCGGCGGCATGCGCCGCCGCGCGGTGTCCAGGAGGGGATCCGTGACCGCGTAGATGCCGCTCGCCACGACGAGGACGGCACCCGAGGGCCGCCACGAGCGGGCGAAGGACTCGGTCACGTCGAACACGATGCGGACCGTGAGGGCCGCGATCACGAGCGTGAGCGCGAGGTAGACGAGGGCGAGCAGCAGGTCCACGGCAGCCTCAGTCGGCGTCATACGGCGCGTCGGCCTCGGCCGACTCTGCGGTGTCCGCGCCCACGACCTCGACCGTGGCGGGGGTCAGGAGGAAGACCTTGTTCGTGATGCGTGCGATCGAGCCGTGCAGGCCGAACACGAGGCCCGCGGCGAAGTCCACGAGGCGCTTGGCCTCGTTCTCCCCGAGCTCCGTGACGTTCATGATCACCGGCATGCCGGTGCGGAACGCCTCGCCGATCGCCTTGGCGTCGTCGTAGGAGCGGGGGTGGACGGTGGAGAGGGTGCGCACGGGGGCTCCTTCGGCCGACGAGGCGGCGGCTCGCTTGATGGGGGTGACGGGAGCCCGGTAGCCCTGGTCCGCCGGCTCGGGCCGCGCGGCCCGCCGGACCTCGGTGGGCTCGGACACCACGGGGGCGGCGGTGGAGCCGGCGGCGTGGGCGGGCGGCTCCACACGCGCGGGAGCCTCCTCAACTGCGGGAGCCTCGTCCGACACCGGGGCACGGCGAGCCTCCACCACGTCGCGGCGGGAGACCTCCTCGCGCGGAGCGGCGGTGCGCTCGTGCTCCTCGTACTCCTCGCCGTCGGCGAGACCGAGGTAGATCATCGTCTTCTTCAGTGCGCCAGCCATGACTCTTCCTTCACCACGTCCTGCGATCCGCCGGGGCGCGGATCGCCGTCGTTCGTCGCCCGCGCACGGGGCGCGGGGTGTCGCCCGCCTCGCGGGCATGCCCTCCCCACGTTATCCCACGGCGCCGCGCGCGCCGAGGACGTCCGAGCCGATCCGAACGTGTGTCGCCCCCGCACGCACGGCGGCCTCGAGGTCACCGCTCATGCCCATCGAGAGCCGGTCGGCCTCGGGGTGGGCCGCCCGCAGGTCGCGGCCGAGACGGGCCAGGCGGCGGAAGGACTCCTCCGCGTCGAGTCCGCGCGGGGCCACGCACATGAGCCCGCGCAGGGCGAGCCCCTCGACGGCGGCGATCCGCTCGGCGATCGCGGAGGCGTCCTCGGGGGACGCCCCCCCGCGCGGTCCGATGCCCTCCGGGCGCTCGTCGTCGGACCGCGGGTCCACGTCCACCTGGACGAGGCACTCGAGGTCGGGCACGCCGTCCGCTCCCCCGTCCTCCCGCTCGCGCCGCAGCACCACGGCGCGGGAGAGCGCGTCCGCGAGCTCGACGCGGTCCACGGAGTGCACGGCGCTCGCGTACCGCACGACGAGCTTGGCCTTGTTGGTCTGCAGCTGGCCGATGAAGTGCCACCGCGGGGCGTCGGCGCCGAGCGCCTCGGCGACCTCGGCCGCCTTGGGCCGGGCCTCCTGGTCGCGGTTCTCCCCCACGTCACGCACGCCGAGGCGCGCCAGCCGGGCGACGTCGGCGGCCGGGTGGGTCTTGGTCACCACGATCAGCTCGGGCACGTCGGCGCGTCCGGCCTCGGCCGCGGCCCGCGCGATGCGCGCACGGACGGCGTCCAGCGCGGCGGCCAGCTCAGCGGTGCGGGCATCGGCGGCACCGTCGCCGTCGATGGGGACGTCCCCGGTGCCGGCATCGGGGGTGCAGGTGCCGGCGGGGCGCTCAGCCACGCTGCGCCTCCCCGGTGGACGCGTCCGCGGGGGTGCGCCACACGAGCCCGGCGAACCGGCCTCGGCCCGGCGCCCGCCGGTGGGAGAAGAGCCGATCGTCCTCGAGGGTGCACGCCCGGACGCGCTCCACGGCGGCACCCAGGGACGCGAGGACGGCCTCGGCGCCGGCCGGCAGGTCGAGCGCGGGGGTGCCCCACGAGGTGCGCGAGGCGACGACGGGGATCCGCTCGGCCGCGTCGGCGCACATCTGCGGGGGGACCTCGTAGCAGTCCCCGCACACGCCGGGACCGATCCACGCGCGGATCCCCGGGGCCTCCCGGTCCTCCGCCGGGCGGAGGGAGAGGAGGCGCGCATGCGTGTTCTCCAGGACGCCGCCCAGCAGGCCGCGCCGGCCCGCGTGCGCGACCGCGGTGGCGCCCGTGCGCTCGTCCATGAGGACCACCGGGAGGCAGTCGGCCACCATGACGGCGAGGGGACGGGTCCCGTCGCGGCTCACCGCGGCGTCGGCGGTCACGGGGACGTCGTGCTCCCAGCCGCGGCCCTCGGCCCACACCACGTCCGCCGAGTGGACCTGGTCGAGGTAGACGGTGGACCCGGGCGTCACGCCCATCTCCGCCTCGAGGGCGCGGCGCGCCGCCGCGACGTCCGCGCGTGCGGCGGGGGCGTCCGAGTCCAGGACGTGGAAGGCGAGGCTGCCCGCGTCCACGGACGTCCACGCCACGTGCACCGCGCTCCCCCGGCCGTCTGCCGGGAGGTCCACACGGTGCACGAAGGGGCCGGAGCGGCCCACGACGGTCCCCTCCGGCCCCTTCGAGGCGGTCACTTCAGGAAGTCCGGCACGTCCAGGTCGGACGAGCCGGCGCCCAGGTCGGGCTCGACGACGGTGGGCAGCTCGGGACGCGGGCGGGACTGCTGCTGGCCCTGCTGGCCGGACTGCGTCGGGACCGTGCCCGGCACCGCGGCACGCTGCGGCTGCTGCTGGGTGTATCCCTGCGGAGCCGACTGCTGCGGGGCCTGCTGCTGCTGCGTGGACGGGGCCTCGCGCTGCTGCGGCAGCTGCTGCGCCTGCTGGTAGGAGGAGGACTGCGCCTGCGGGGCGGGCTGCTGGTAGGCCTGCGGGGCGGAGGTGGCGTCCACCTGGTCGAACCCGGCGGCGATCACGGTGACGCGGACCTCGTCGCCCAGGGCGTCGTCGATCACGGCGCCGAAGATGATGTTGGCCTCGGGGTGCGCGACCTCCTGGACGAGGCGCGCGGCCTCGTTGATCTCGAACAGGCCGAGATCGGAGCCGCCCTGGATGGAGAGCAGCACGCCGTAGGCGCCGTCGATCGAGGCCTCGAGCAGCGGGGAGGCGATGGCGAGCTCGGCGGCCTTGACGGCACGGTCCTCGCCCTGCGCGTGGCCGATGCCCATGAGCGCCGAGCCCGCGCCCTGCATCACGGACTTCACGTCCGCGAAGTCGAGGTTGATCAGGCCGGGGGTGGTGATGAGGTCGGTGATGCCCTGCACGCCGGAGAGCAGGACCTGGTCCGCCTGACGGAACGCGTCCATGACGGAGACGTTGCGGTCCGAGATGGAGAGCAGGCGGTCGTTCGGGATGACGATCAGGGTGTCGACCTCGTCCCGCAGCGCGTCGATGCCGTTCTCCGCGGAGCCCGCGCGGCGGCGGCCCTCGAAGGTGAACGGGCGGGTCACGACGCCGATGGTCAGCGCCCCGAGCGAGCGGGCGATGCGGGCCACCACGGGGGCGCCGCCGGTGCCGGTGCCGCCGCCCTCTCCGGCGGTCACGAAGACCATGTCCGCCCCGCGCAGGACCTCCTCGATCTCATCGGCGTGGTCCTCGGCGGCCTGGCGGCCCACCTCGGGGTTCGCGCCGGCACCGAGGCCGCGGGTGAGCTCGCGGCCCACGTCCAGCTTCACGTCCGCGTCGGACATCAGGAGCGCCTGTGCGTCCGTGTTGATCGCGATGAACTCCACGCCGCGGAGCCCCACCTCGATCATGCGGTTCACGGCGTTGACGCCGCCGCCGCCGATGCCGACGACCTTGATGACGGCCAGGTAGTTCTGGGGTGCAGCCACGGTGTTCAGTCCCTTTGCTCGGAATCGCGATGTCCACGCCCGACGGGGTACGGACCCCTTGACGAGCCGCCTTCAAGCTCAGCTTGAATGATGCCGCTCACGCGCGTTCAGGACCACCGTACTGGCACGGGCGCGGCCAGCGCAAAGAAATCCGCATCACGGCGGGGCTCGCGCGTGTCGTTGTTCAACCTTCACGTGAGAGTCGAACTTTAGGCCCTCGTCGGAGCAGGTCGAGCGGGGGCGCCGGTCCGTCGCGCACAACCTTCATCTTCACTTTCACCTTGAGACCCCGTCGCCCTCGGGAAGCCGCGTCAGCGGGTGATCGGCCGCTCCGGGACCGTGACGTCCAGCTCCTTCACACGGCGCAGGTCCGGGCCGCCGCCGTCCTCGTCCAGGAAGGCCTCGACGACGTCCCCCTTGAGGTCGGCGTGCGAGTCGTCTCCCCACACGAGGACCGTGCCGCCGTCGAGCCCGAGCCTCACCTGCCCGGGCGTGCCCGCGCCCACCGTCTCCACGCGGGAGCGGACCGCGTCCGGCAGCGTGGTGAGGACGCGGGCCGCCTCGGCGCGCACCGCCTCGTCCCCGCCGGGCAGGGGATCCGCCATGGAGGGCAGCGCGCCGACGCCGGGCGCCTCGTCCGCGATGCCGGACAGGACGGAGCCGTCCGCGAGCAGCACGTCGACCCCGTCCCCCGCCTCCTTCCGCGCCACGGGGGTCTCCTCGCGCACGACCACCTCCACACCGGTGGGCGGCTGGGCCACGGAGCGCACCTCGGCGATGCCCGGGACGTCCGCGAGCAGGCCCTCCACCCGGCCCGTCCCGATGCGCGGCAGCGGCTCGCCCCGCAGCGGCTCGAGACGGCGCTCGACGTCGGCCCGGTCCACCAGCCGCGTGCCGGTCACCGACACGCGGTCGACCGCGAGGACGGGAGAGAAGAACAGGATCCAGGCGACGAGGGCCAGGAGCGCGGCAACGCCGGCGCCGATCGCCCAGCGGGCGGCCCGGCGCTGGCGGGCGCTGCGCCCGGGGAAGCGGACCACCGTGGACCCGGCGTCCCCCACGGGAGGCAGCGGACGGCCCGGCCGCTCGCTCACGAGGCGGGGGAGGACGCCGTGCCCGCGTCGTCGGCCAGGGCCGCCACGAGGTCGGCGCCGTGGGCGGTGACGTCGCCCGCGCCCATCGTGAGGATCACGTCGCCGTCCGCCGCACCGCGGGCCAGCTGGGCCACGGCGGCGGCGCGGTCCTCCGCCACGGCCCGGTCTGCCGGGTCGGCGGTGGTCAGGCGGGACGCGATGAGCGAGGAGTCCACCCCCTCCATCGGCTGCTCGCGGGCCGCGTACACGGGCAGCACGCGCACGACGTCCGCTTCGGAGAGCGCCGAGGCGAACTCGGCGGCGAACTCGCGCGTCCGGGAGAACAGGTGCGGCTGGAAGAGCACGTGCACGCGGTGCCCGTCCGCCACCGCACGGGCCGCCGAGACGGCGGCCGCCACCTCGGTGGGGTGGTGCGCATAGTCGTCGAAGACGCGCACGCCGCGGCCGGCGCCGCGGAACTCGAAGCGCCGGGCGGTGCCTCGGAAGGCCTCGAGGCCGCGTACGGCGTCCTCGAACGCCATGCCGGCCTCGACGGCGGCGAGCGCCACGGCCGCCGCGTTCAGGGCGTTGTGGCGTCCCGGCACCAGCAGCCGGACCTCCGCGGAGGTCCCGTCGGCGAGCGTGAAGCGGGCGCGCTGGCCCACCCCCGACTCCCCCGGCTCCACCGTGAGGTCCGAGACCAGCAGGTCCGGACGCACTCCGTCGCGCTCGGCGGAGCCGTAGGTGAGGACCCGCGCCGCGGTGTGGACCCGCACCCACGCGGCCAGGGCGGCCGCGCCGTCGTCGTCCAGGCACGCCACGAGTGCTCCGCCGTCCGCGGCGGCCGGCAGCCCGGCCGCGAAGTCGCGGAACACCTGGTGCACCGCCTCCTCCGTGCCGTAGTGGTCCAGGTGGTCGGCCTCCACGGTGGTGACCACGGCGATCGTGCTGGGGTAGTTCACGAGCGTGCCGTCGGACTCGTCGGCCTCCGCGATGAACCACTCGCCCCGGCCGGCCTGGGCGTTCGTGCCGAGCCCGGCGACGGCGGCGCCGACGGCGAACGTCGGGTCCCAGCCCGCGGAGGAGAAGGCCATCGCCGCCATGGACGAGGTCGTGGTCTTGCCGTGGGTGCCGGCGACGGCGAGCACCCGGTGCCCCGCCATGGCGAGGGCGAGGCCCTCCGAGCGGTGCAGCACGCGCAGGCCGCGCTCCACGGCGGCGTCGTGCTCCGGGTTGCCCGGGCCGGCGATCGAGGAGGCGATCACGGTGGTGACGTCCTCCCCCACGTGCTCGGCCGCGTAGCCCACCGTGATGCGGGCCCCGCCCGCGGCGAGCTCGCGCATGACGGGCAGGTCCTTGGCGTCCGACCCGGAGATCGCGACGCCCTGGTCCTGGAGGATGCGCGCGACGCCGGAGACGCCGACGCCGCCGATCCCGAGCAGGTGGACGCGGCCAAGGTCGGCGAAGCGCCCCTCGGATGCGGGGGTGGTCTGGTGGCTCATCGCCGTGCTCCTTCCTGGGCCGCCGCGCGCACGAGGCCGGCCATCGTCACGTCCGCGTCCCGCACGCCCAGGCGCGCGGAGGCCTCCGCCATCGCGGACAGGCGCGCGGGGTCGGTGGCCAGGGGGATCAGCTCGCGTCGGACCCAGTCCGCGCGGAACATGTCGTCGCGCACGAGGAGGGCGCCGCCGGCCTCCACCACGGGCCCAGCGTTGAGCGCCTGCTCGCCGTTGCCCACGGGCAGCGGGACGAACACGGCGGGCAGCCCCACCGCCGAGACCTCGCACACCGTGCCGGCGCCGGAGCGGGCGACCATGAGGTCGGCGGCGGCGTAGGCCTGCTCCATGCCGCTCAGGAACTCGCGCTGGACGTAGCCGTCGCGCTGGACCCGGTGGCCGGCGTCGTCGGTGAGCTCCTTGCCTCGGCCCGTGAGGTGGAAGACCTGCAGGCCCGCTCCGAGGAGGTCGTCCAGCGACTCGCGCACGGTGCGGTTCACGGCCAGCGCACCGGAGCTGCCTCCGGTCACCACCACGGTGGTGCGCTCCGGGTCCAGGTCGAGCTCGGCGCGGGCGGCGGCCCGTGCGGCGCTGCGGTCGAGGCCTGAGATCTCCGGGCGCATGGGCATCCCGACCCACTCCGCGCGCGGCAGGCGGGTCTGGGGCAGGGCGGTGCCGACGCGCGAGGCCCGGCGGGCGCCGAGGCGGTTGGCCAGCCCCGGCTTCGCGTTGGCCTCGTGGACCACGTACGGGATGCCGGCCCGCTGGGCGGCGAGGTACATCGGCGTGGCGACGTAGCCGCCCACGCCCACGAGCACGTCCGCCTCCCGCTCGGCGAGGATGCGGCTCGCCGCGCCGATGGCCGCGCGGAAGCGCCCCGGAAAGCGGACGACGTCCATCGAGGGGCGTCGGGGCATGGGGACGCGGTCGATGAGGTCCAGCTCGAAGCCGGCCTCGGGAACCAGGCGGGTCTCCATGCCGGAGGCGGTGCCCACCATGGTGCACACGGCGGGGGCCTGCCCCTGGTCCGCCCCCAGGGCACGGGCGATGGCGAGCATGGGCGAGATGTGGCCGGCGGTGCCGCCGCCGGCCAGGACGACGCGGAGCGGACGGTCGGTCTCGGGGATCTGCGGCATCAGGACTCCTGCGGTGCACGGGTGGGGGAACGGACGAGCGGGATGGGATCGGTCTCCGGCTCCGCCGAGTCGGTGTGCGCCCGGGAGGCGGGCCGGGCGTCCGGCACGGCGTCGGCCGCCGGCCCGTCGTCGAGGCCGGCGGCGCCGTCGTCGTCGTGGGCCAGTGCCCGCAGCTCTGCGGCGCGCTGGCGCTCGTGGCGGGCGAAGGAGAGGACCACGCCCACCGCGGCCAGGGACAGCGTGAGCGCCGAGCCGCCGTAGGAGATGAACGGCAGGGGCACGCCCACCACGGGGATCATCCCGGAGACCATGGCGATGTTCACGAAGGCCTGTCCCACGAGCCACGCGAGGATCCCCCACGTGGTCAGGCGGATGAACGTGGACGTGGTGCGGGCGGCCACGCGGTACATGCCGACGGCCAGGGCGGCGAACGCCAGGATCACGGCGAGGGTGCCGACGAGGCCGAGCTCCTCGCCCAGGATGGTGAAGATGAAGTCGTTCTCCGCCTCCGGGATGTAGCTCCACTTCTGGCGGGACTGGCCGAGGCCCACCCCCCACCAGCCGCCAGAGGCGAGCGCGAACATGCCGTGGTCCGGCTGGAAGCACGGGTCCGTGGGGAAGTCGCAGATCCCGCGCCACGCCTGCACGCGCACCATGCGGTGCTGGGCGAACACGGTCATCAGGATCGCCCCCACCGTCACCACGGCTCCGGAGACGAGGAACACCCCCCGGTGGGTGCCGGCCACGAAGAGGACGGTCATGAGGACGAGGGCGAGGATGAGGGCGGTGCCGAGGTCCCGGCCGGCGAGCACGAGGCCGATCAGGAGCGCGGCCATGGGGAGCACCGGCAGCAGCGCGTGCTTGACGTGGGAGATGAGGCGGGCCTTGCGTTCCAGCACGGCCCCGCTCCACAGCGCGAGGGCGAGCTTGGCCGCCTCCGAGGGCTGCATCCGGAAGCCGCCGATGCCGAGCCAGTTGCGGTTGCCGCCGACCTCCACGCCCAGCGGGGTGAAGGCCACGAGCACCAGGAGCAGGATCGCCATGCCGATCGCCGGCCACGCCAGCGCCTTCAGCACCCGCAGGGGCGTGAGGGAGAACCCGATGAGCACGGCCACGCCCACGCCGGCCCACATGAGCTGGCGCAGGAACAGGTCGTAGGAGCCTCCGCCGGTGCCGATGGCCTCGACCGAGGACGAGGAGAGGACCATCACGAGGCCCAGCACGGTCAGGAGGGCCGCGCTGGTCCCGATCAGGAACGCGGAGAGGTCCAGGGCGCGGGCGCCCTCCAGGCCCGCCCAGACCCGGGTCATCGGACTGCCGGGGCGGGCGGGACGGCCCGGGGCGCCGTGCGCTCCGCGCGTCGCCGCCGGGCGGCTCGGTGCGGTGTGCGGCATGGTGCTCCTCGGGGTGGCGGTCGGTCGGGTGGTCAGGACGGGTCCGGGGCGTCGGGGCCGGGGCCCTCGCCGTCCACGTCCCAGCCGTGCTCCTGCATCAGGGCCGCGACGGAGGCGATGAAGCTGTCTCCGCGCTCGGCGTACGAGCGGAACTGGTCCATGGACGCCGCGGCCGGCGCCATGAGGACGGTGTCCCCCGGCCGGGCGAGCCTGTCCGCGAGCCGCACGGCCTCGGCCATGACGGCCGGGCCGTCCGGCGATCCGGCGCCGTCGGCAGCCGCCAGCGGCGCGTGGACGGGCACGTCCGGGGCGTGGGCCGCGAGGGCCGCGCGCAGCACGGAGGTGTCCGTGCCGAGCAGGACCACGGCGCGCAGCCGCCTCGCGTGCGTGCTCACGAGCTCGTCGAAGGTCACGCCCTTGGGCAGTCCGCCCGCGAGCCAGACGATCGAGGTGAACGCGGCCAGGGAGGCGTCGGCGGCGTGGGGGTTCGTGGCCTTGGAGTCGTTCACCCACATCACGTCGCGGGAGGTGGCCACGAGCTGGATGCGGTGCTCGCCGCGGTCGTATCCGCGCAGGCCCTCCGCGACGGCCTCGGGGCTCACGCCCACGGCACGGGTGAGCGCGGCGGCGGCCGCGGCGTTCGCCACCGTGTGCTTCGGGGCGACGGTGCCCAGGTCGGAGCGCGCGGCGAGGGCGACGGCCTCGTGCCGGCGGTTCTCGGTGAAGGCGCGGTCCACGAGGATGCCGTCCACCATGCCCACCGTGGACAGCCCGGGGGTGCCCGTGGTGAAGGCGATTGCGCGGCAGCCCTCCTGCACGTCCGCGCGCTCCACGAGGGTGCGCGTCAGGGCGTCGGCCTCGTTGTAGACACAGGCCACGCGAGCGTTCTGATAGACCTTGCCCTTGTCCGCGGCGTAGGCCTCCAGGGAGCCGTGCCAGTCGACGTGGTCCTCGGCGAGGTTGAGCACGGCGGCGGCGGCCGGGGCGAGGCTGTGCGTCCAGTGCAGCTGGAAGCTCGAGAGCTCGAGGGCGAGGACGTCGAAGCCCTCGGGGTCGCGGACGGCGTCGAGCACGGGCGTGCCCACGTTGCCGCACGCGATCGCGCGGCGCCCGTCGGCGCGCAGGATGGCCTCGACCATCGTCACGGTGGTCGTCTTGCCGTTGGTGCCCGTGAGGCAGACCCACTCGGCGGTCGGGCGGCCGGGCCGCTCCCGCGCGCGCCACGCCAGCTCGATGTCCGACCAGATCGGCAGGCCGGCGGCGTGCGCCTCCATGAGCAGCGGCTGGTCCGGGCGCCAGCCCGGGGAGGTCACGACGAGGTCCGCCGGCTCCCCGGCCACGGCGGGCAGGGAGCGGGTCGCCTCGGCGTCGAGGAGCACCTCGGAGACGCCGACGATGCGCAGGGTCTCCGCGCGGGCCTGGTTCTCCGGGCCGTCGTTGCCGTCCACCACCGTCACGACGGCGCCGAGCTCGGCCAGCGTGTCCGCCACGGAGAATCCGCTGACGCCCAGCCCGGTGACCACGACGCGCAGGCCGCGCCAGCCCGGCGCGTCCCACCCGTGCAGGGACTCCGTGCGGGGGGTGTCCGCACGGGGGCTCAGCACGGGGCCCATCCCCTCGACGGCGCTCACGGGGTCACCCCGGCGAGGCCGCCCTGGGCGAGCAGCCACTCGCCGTAGAAGACGGCGAGGGCGGCGATGACGCACATCAGCGCCACGAGCCAGAACCGGACCACCACGGTGACCTCGGCCCAGCCCTTCAGCTCGAAGTGGTGCTGCAGCGGCGCCATGAGGAACACGCGCTTGCCGCCGGAGATCTTGAACCAGCCCACCTGGATGATCACGGAGAGGGTGATGGCCACCATGAGGCCGGCGAGCAGCACCACGAGGATCTCGGTGCGCGTGAAGATCGCGAAGCCGGCGAGGGCGCCGCCGAGGCCGAGGGAGCCGGTGTCGCCCATGAAGATCTTGGCCGGCGAGGTGTTCCACCACAGGAAGCCGAGCAGCGCGCCGGTGAGCACGGCGGCCAGCAGGGCGAGGTCCATGGGGTCGCGGACCTCGTAGCACCCGGGCGCTCCGCCGAGCCCGCAGTGCTGGCTCGCCTGGAACAGGGACATGAGCACGTACGCGCCGGTCGCCATGGCGGTCGCGCCCGTGGCCAGGCCGTCCAGGCCGTCCGTGAGGTTCACCGCGTTCGTGGTGGCGGTGGTGATGAGGTTGGACCAGATCACGAACAGCACCACGGCCAGCACGGGGCCGGCGAAGGCGAGGTCGAGCCACGGCACGTCGCGCACGAAGGAGACCGCGGTGGAGGCGGGGGTGAGGCCCCGCTCGTCGCGGAAGTTCAGGGCCAGCAGCGCGAACGCGGTGCCGATCAGCGCCTGCAGGATGATCTTGCCGCGCGCCGTGAGGCCGAGGGACTGCTGCTTCGTGATCTTCGTGAAGTCGTCCACGAAGCCCACGAACGCCATGCCGACGGTCAGGAACAGCAGGATCAGGCCCGACGCCGTGGGGCCGGCCATGGGGCTGCCGATCAGGGCGAGCACCGCGTGCGTGAGGAGGTAGCCGAGCACGAGCGCCCCGATGATCACGGCGCCGCCCATGGTGGGCGTGCCGCGCTTGGTCTTGTGCGTGGTGGGACCGTCGTCACGGATGAACTGGCCGTACCCCTTCCGCACGAGGAACCGGATGAACAGGGGGGTGCCGACGATCGAGAGGATCAGGCCGAGGAGGCCACCGACGAGAAGGCCGATCACGGGCGGGGCTCCTTGAGAGACGGGACGGAGGGGGAGGCGGAGGGGTCGACGTCCGCGGTCGCGAGCCGCTCGCCGAGGGCGGCTAGACCGACCCCGTTCGAGGACTTCACGAGCACGATGTCGCCGGGCTCGAGGCGCGCGGCGAGGAACGCCTCGGCCTGCGCGGCGTCGTCCACGAAGTGGGCCTCCTCGCCCCAGCTGCCCTCGTTGAGGGCGGCGAGGTAGAGGGGGCGCGCGCCGGCGCCGACCACGAGCAGCTGGGCGATGTTCAGGCGCACGACGGACTCGCCCACGAGGGTGTGCTCGCGCACGCGGGCGTCGCCCAGCTCGAGCATCTCGCCGAGGACGGCCCACGTGCGGCGCCCCGTGGAGCGGCCGAGCGTGGCCAGGGTCCGCAGGGCCGCGCGCATGGACTCGGGGTTGGCGTTGTACGCGTCGTTGATGACCGTGACGCCGTCCGCGCGGTCCGTGCGCTCCATGCGGAAGCGGCTCGTGGGGCCGAGCCCGTCGAGGACGCGGGCGATCTCGGCGGGCTCCATGCCCGCGGCGTGGGCGGCCGCGGCCGCCGCGAGCGCGTTGGAGGCGTGGTGGGCGCCCGTCAGGCCCGAGCGGACCGGGTGGCGGGGCGCGTCGAGGTCGGCGCCGACCTGGAGGTCGAACTCGGGACGCTCCTCCGCGTCCATGCGCAGGTCGCGGGCGGCCACGAGGGCGGCGGCGCGGCCCGCGGCGACGTCCTCGGCCACGGAGGCGAGGGCGTCCTCGTCGGCGGAGAACCAGGTGACGGGGGCCTGGGTGCGGGAGGCCATCGCGGCGACCTTCGGGTCGTCCCGGTTGAGGATCGCGACGCCGTCGGCGGCCAGCGCCTCGACGAGCTCGCCCTTCGTCGTGGCGATGTTCTCCACCCCGCCGAAGCTGCCCGCGTGGGCGGTGCCCACCATGAGCACCACGCCGACGTCCGGCTGCACGATGTCGCACAGGTAGGCGATGTTGCCGACGTGGTCGGCCCCCATCTCCACGATCAGGAAGCGCGTGTCCAGCTCGGCGCGGAAGGCCGTCAGCGGCACGCCGACCTCGCCGTTGAAGGATCCGACGGGGGCGACGGTGGGGCCCTGCGTGGACAGCAGGGCCGCCAGCAGGTCCTTCGTCGTGGTCTTGCCGGCCGAGCCGGTGATCCCGACGACGGTGGTCTCGGAGTGCGCGCGGATGCGGCGGATCACCTCGCGGGCGAGGGCGCCCATCGCGAGCACCGCATCCGGCACGACGATCGCGGGATGCTCCGCGCCGTCGGGGGCGCGGGTGACGCGCTCGGCCAGCACCGCGGAGGCGCCGGCGGCGAGGGCCGCGTCGATGAAGTCGTGGCCGTCGGCGCTCTCCCCCGGCTTCGCGATGTAGAGCGTGCCGGCCCCCTCCACCTGCCGGGAGTCCGGGGTGGCGTGCACGAGCACGGTCTCGGGGTCGAGGGCGGCGGTGAGCGCGCCGGAGACGGCGTCGGCGATCTGGGCGGCGGTGAGAGCGATCATGACGGGTCGACCTTACCCCCGGAGGACGCCTGCGACCGGCCCCTCGTGCGCTCGGCCAGCGCGGAGCGCAGCTCGACGCGGTCGTCCAGCGGCACGGCCACGCCGTCGAAGTCCTGCTCCGTCTCGTGGCCGCGGCCGGCCACGAGGATGCCGTCCGCGTCCCCCGCGAGCTCCACGGCCCGCCGAATCGCCGCGGCGCGCGGGACGACCTCCTCCACGAGCACCGTGCGGCCCTCGGCCGCCGCACGGGCGGCCTGCTCGCGGGCACCCGCGAGCACGTCGCCGCGGATGGGCGCGGGGTCCTCCGAGTGGGGCGTGTCGTCCGTGACGATCACGACGTCGGCGTGGTCGACGGCGATCCGCCCCATGAGCGGACGCTTCGTGACGTCGCGGTCGCCCGTGGCGCCGAAGACGATGAGCGTGCGCCCCGTCCGGCCGCCGGCCGCGCGGGCGTCCGAGAGGGAGGTGAGCGCCTGGACCATGCCGTCGGGGTTGTGGGCGAAGTCCACCACGGCGTCCGGCTCGCGCCCCACGACCTCCATGCGGCCGGGGACGGCCGCGGCGAACGGGCCCTCCCCCGCCGGGACGTCCAGCACGGCCTCGAGCGCGTCCAGCTGGTCCTCTCCGACGGCGTGCAGCACCAGGAGGGCTGCGAGCGCCGCGTTGGCCGCGTTGAAGCGCCCGGGCAGGCCCACGGAGGCCCGCAGGACCCGCCCCGACGCGGCGTGGTGCAAGGTGAACCGGTGGCCGAGGCCGTCCGGCGTCAGCTCCGTGATCGCCCAGTCCGCGCGGAAGTCCGGGTCCTCCTCGGCGAGCGCGCCGGGCACGGGGGCCGCGGGGCCGAGCGCGAGCGTGGTCACAGGCGCCTGCGCGGCCCGTGCCATGGCCAGGCCCCAGCGCGGGCCCTCGCCGCCGTCGACGGTGATGACGGCGCGGTCCGTGCGGTCGGCGTCGAAGAGCCCGGCCTTGGCCGCGAAGTACTCGTCCATGGAGCCGTGCAGGTCCAGGTGGTCCTGCGTGAGGTTCGTGAAGCCGGCCACGGCGTACCGCAGCCCCGCGATGCGCCGGTAGGAGACGGCGTGCGAGGAGACCTCCATGACCGTGGTGTCCACGCCCTCCTCACGCATGAGCGCCATGAGGGCGTGCAGCTGGGTGGACTCCGGGGTGGTGAGGGTGGAGGGCACCGTGCGCTCCCCCGCGCGGGTGAGGATGGTGCCGATGATCCCGCTGCGGCGCCCGAGCGCCTCGAGCAGCGCGGCGGCGAGGAAGCTCGTGGTGGTCTTGCCGTTCGTGCCCGTCACGCCCACCAGTCGGGGCCCCGCATCCAGGCCCCGGCCGTAGACCGCCGCCGCCGCCACGCCGGCGGCGGTGCGCACTGACTCCACGTCCAGGACGGGCACGGCGTCGCGACCGGCCTCGGCCAGCAGCCGCACGCCGGCGGCGTCGGTGAGAACGGCGCGGGCGCCCGCGTCGAGGGCGGCCCCCGCGAACGCGGCGCCGTGGGCACGCGCACCGGGCAGGGCGATGTAGAGGTCGCCGGGGCGGACGACCCGTGAGTCGAGGGCCGCCCCCGTGAGGCCCGCGGCGGGCGCCTCGCCGTGCACGCGGGCAGGCTGCCCGGCGGTCTCGAGAGCGCTCAGGAGGGCGTCCCACGGCAGCGGGTCCACGTGCGCGGGTCGGAACGCCCCGTCCTGCTCCGCCGGGCTCAGCGGCGCCTCGGGTCCGGGCGTCTGCGTCATGGGGTGCTCCTCCGTGCTCGTCACTGTCTGTCCTCGCGTCACCACGGGCGCTCCTGCGGGTCGTCCACGAACACACGGTAGTCGTGGGGGTCCGCCCCGGTGGCGGGGACGTTGGCCTGGCGCAGCATGTGCTCCATGATCCGCGCGGCGGCCTCCGCGGCCACCTTCGAGCTGCCGCCTGCCGTGGGGCGGTGCAGGGACACCGAGACCACGAAGCGCGGGTCGTCCAGCGGCGCCACCGCCGTGAAGCCGTAGTTGTACCCGTCGTAGCGCCCGGTCTGTCCGGCGGCCTCGGCGGTGGAGGACTTGCCGCCCACGCGGTACCCGGGGATCGCGGCGGCCTCGCTCGTCCCCTGGGTGATCACCGTCTCCATCATGCGCAGCATCTCTGCCGCGGTGTCCTCGGAGACCACGCGGCGCGGCGTGCGCCCGTCCTCCCAGCGCCGCTCCGCCCCGTCCGCGTCGACGGCCGCGTCGATCAGCCGCGCGGGCATGAGCATGCCGCCGTTGGCGAGGGCCTGGTACATCTGGGCGGTGTGCAGGGTGGTCTGCGTGTAGCCCTGCCCGAAGGCCGTGACGAGGCGCTGGCGGCCGTCCCACGCGGAGGGCGGGACGAGCACGGACGTCGCGGGCGCGGGAAGGCCGAGCGGGATCGGCTGGCCGATCCCGAAGGCGCGCATCGCGTCGTACCGCTGCTGGTCCGTGAGCCGCTCCGCGATCTGGACCGTGCCCGTGTTGTACGAGCGCGCGAAGATGCCCGCCGCCGTCATGTCGAAGGTCGGATGCCGCCCGGCGTCGCTGATCGTCTGGCCGTGGAAGTCCATCCGGTTGGGGACGGTGAAGGCGTCCTCCGGCTCGACCACGCCGGCGTCGAGGGCCGCAGCCAGCGTGAGGGCCTTGCCCGTGGACCCCGGCTCGTACGGCGTGGTGAGCGTGGTGGGCGTGCGGAAGCGGGCGTCGGTGGCGTCCGGCTCCGCCGGGTCGACCGTGGTGGAGTCGGCCATGGCCAGCACGTCGCCGGTGCGGGCGTCCATCACGACGGCGTTCGCCCACTCCGCCTGGTGCTGGGCCGCGAGGGCGCCCATCTGCTCCTGCGCGTACCACTGGGCGTCCTTGTCCAGCGTGAGGCGCAGGTCCGCACCGTCCACCGCGGGTGTCTCCTCGTACTCCGCGTTGGGGATGCGGATGCCGTCCGCGCCCACTTCGAAGGTGCGCGTGCCCTCCGTGCCGGACATGACGGCGTCCTGGCTGAGCTCGAGGCCCTCGAGGGGTTCGCCGTCGCCGCCCATGAAGCCCACGACGCTGCCGGCCACCGCCCCGTTCGGATAGGTCCGACGGTCCACCGGATCGGCCAGGACGCCGGGCACGCGGACGGCGAGCGCCCGCTCACGGACCTCGGGGGTGACGGAGCGCTTGACCACCGCGTAGGGACGGTCGCCGAGGGTGGAGCGGCGCACCTCCTCCTCGGAGAGCTCCAGCACCCCGGCGAGCTCCCGGAGCCGCTCGTCCACGCTCACCCGCTTCTCCCCGCCACTCTCCCGGTCCCACTCGTCGAAGTCCTTGACGAGGCGCTGGTCCACCACGATGTCGTAGCGGCGGACGCTGGCGGCGAGGACGTCGCCGTCGCGGTCGAGGATGGACCCGCGCTCGGGCTCGAGCGTCTGGGTGCGCAGCCTCTCGTCCATGGCCCTGGCGGCCTGGCCCGTGGGGTCCACGCCCTGCACGAAGAGGAGGCGGAGCGCGAGGGCGGCGAGGAGTCCCAACACCACCAGCAGGGCGGCTCGGGTGCGGACGGTGGGCAGTCCGGGCGCGGAGAGGACCCGAGACCCGCCGTGGGCGGGGTGGGGGGCGGAACGCGTCATCAGTCGACGGAGGGCCCCGGCTGGCCTGCGGCGGGCGCAGACGGCTCGCCGGAGGCAGGGGCGGACGCTGCCGGGTCGGCCGCGCCGGCCCCCGTGCGCGGCGCGGGGATGCGGCCCTCGGCGTCCGCGGGGCCCGCCGCGTCAGCGCCGGCGGGCGGGGCGACGAAGGCGGCCGAGACGCTGCCGGTGCCCGCCCCGACGGCCTCGCCGGAGAACTCCCCGGTGGAGGCGTCCAGGGCCGCGGTGCCGGCGGGGGGCACCATGCCGAGGGCGTCGGCGCGCGCGGCGAGGTTCTGGGGTGCTTCGAGGTAGCCCACCTGCTCGGCCAGGCGCTCGTTGGTCTGCATCAGGGTCTGCTGCTCTGCGCGCAGCTCGAGCAGGGCGTACTGACGGTTGGAGAGCGTGATGTTGAGCACGAGGACGGCCGCGAGGGCCGCGACCAGCAGGCTCACGCAGAACACGACGAGCCCCGGTCCGGAGCGCGGCAGCGGGGCGGGGACGACGGAGAGGGGGGTGCGCGGCTCGGGGGCCCGCGGCGGGACCGCCTCGTAGGGCGAGACCGGGTGCAGCGTGGTCTCGATCCGCGCCTGTGCGCTCATGCCCAACTCCTCATACGCCGTCATTGCGGTGTCCTCGTCGCCCTGATCTTCTCAACCGCACGCACTTTCGCGGAGGAGGCACGGCGGTTCTCAGCGATTTCCCTGGAAGTGGGCTTCTCGGTGCCGCGGGTCAGCATGCGCACCACGGGCTCGTGCTCCTCCAGGACCACGGGGAACCCGGGCGGGGCGGTCGAGGTGGCCCAGGCGCTCAGGTGCCGCTTGGCGATCCGGTCCTCGAGCGAGTGGTAGCTCATCACGACGAGCCGGCCTCCCACGGCGAGGGCGTCCAGGACGGCCGGCACGGCGGCGTCGAGGATGTCGAGCTCCTCGTTCACCGCGATCCGCAGGGCCTGGAAGGTGCGCTTGGCCGGGTGGCCGCCCTTGGCGCCGGCGGAGACGGGCACGACATCCCGGATGACGTCCACGAGGCGGCCCGTGGTCTCGATGGGGGCCTCGTCACGGGCGCGCACGATCGCCGCGGCGATCGGCCCGGCGAACCGCTCCTCGCCGTCGCGTCGGATGATGCGACGCAGCTCGTCCTCGTCCAGGTCCGCCACCAGCGTCGCGGCCGAGCGCTCTGCGGTGGTGTCCATGCGCATGTCGAGCGGCGCGTCGTAGGAGTACGCGAAGCCCCGCTCCCGGTCGTCCAGCTGGTAGGAGGAGACGCCGAGGTCGTAGAGGGCCGCGTCTACGCGCCTCACGCCGGCGGCATCCATGGCCTCGTGAACCTCGTCGTAGGTGCCGTGGTGGGGGACGAGGCGCTCTGCGAGCTC
This sequence comes from Micrococcus sp. NPDC078436, assembly GCF_040702705.1. Lineage (NCBI taxonomy): Bacteria > Bacillati > Actinomycetota > Actinomycetes > Micrococcales > Micrococcaceae > Micrococcus > Micrococcus sp. NPDC078436. Next base: position 175,730 of record NZ_JBFBLX010000002.1, read on the forward strand.
CCCGAGGCGCTCCTGCGCCATGCGCAGGGCGTGGGGGTCGCGGTCGATCCCGATCACGCGCAGCGTGGGAAAACGGCGGAGCAGGGCCTGCGTGTGCCCGCCCATGCCCAGCGTGCCGTCGATCGCGACGGGGACGCGCCCGGCGTCGACGGCGGCCTGGACGGCGGGGGCGAGCAGGTCGACCACACGGTCGCGCATGACGGGGACGTGGCGGTCCTCGGGGCGGGGGGCGGAATCCGCGGAGCGGTCCGAGAGGGGGGCGTCGGCGTCCATGGGCGACCTCCTGCTCCTGCTCTCATCCATCGGTGGGACATGGTCCCTCGGGCGGGATCCCCATCCGTCCGTCGCCGTGCCTGGCCCAGGGGAAGGCGGGTCAGGTGCGGCGACGTCGGGTGGAGGTCTCACGCGGGGGAAGTCGGTGAGTCGGTGGTCAGAACACGCCGGGGAGGACGTCCTCGTCGGTCTCGGAGAACGCGGCCTCCTGCTCCGCCAGGTACTCGTTCCAGGACGCGGTGTCCCAGATCTCGACCCGGGTCCCCGCGCCGATCACGGTCACGTCCCGGTCCAGCCCCGCGTACTGGCGCAGCGGAGCGGGCACGGTCACGCGGCCCTGCTTGTCCGGGACCTCGTCCGACGCTCCCGAGAGGAAGACGCGGATGTAGTCACGGGCTTGGCGGGAGGACAGCGGAGCCGCCCTCATCTGCTCGTGGACCCTCTCGAACTCACGGGCGCTGAAGACGTAGAGGCACCGCTCCTGCCCGCGCGTCAGGACGAGTCCCTCGGACAGCTCCTCACGGAACTTCGCGGGGAGGATCAGCCGGAACTTCTCGTCGAGCCGGGGGGTGTAGGTCCCGAGGAACATGGCACCCCCCTGACTCGCCGAGTGGTCCCTCCCGACCAGAGTCGGGACCACTGCTCTCTCCTGTGCTCCACTTTACCCCACTTTCCCCCACCGACAACCCCCTCCTCCCACCGCGTCGGCGCGGCGTTTCCCGTCGGCCCGATGACGCCGCTCACCTCCGCGGAATCCCGCGGTCGTCGGCGGGTGGGGGGCGGTGGAGAGCCGCCCACTCCGGGACACGCCGATGAGCCCCAGGACGCCGCCGGCCCCGATCCCGGGGCGGGATCGGGGCCGATGGAGGGCCGAGGAGGCGGTGGAGGAGGAAAGTGGAGGGGTCTGGTGGAGGAGAGTGGGGACGGGGCGGCGCGAGGACGGACCGGATCTCCCGCACCGGCGGGCTCAGCGCGCCGGTGCGGTCACGGCTCGCGGCGCCGGCGCTCGTCCCAGCGCTGCTCGAGGCGGGACATGAACTCGCCCCGCCCGGCGTCCGGGGTCGGACGCCCGGAGCGCCCGGGGCGGGCGGCCTGGGCCGGCCCCCGTGCCGTGAGCACCAGGATCCCGGCGCCCAGCAGGAGCGTTCCCAGCACGCCGACGAGGAGGAGGTGGGTGGACACGCCCGCCAGGATGACGAGCAGGCCGACGACGCCGAGCACCGCCCCCAGCACGATGCGACGCACCGGGAGGGCGGGTCGCGACGTCTCCGCGAGCTGGGTGGCGAGGCGTGGGTCCTCGTCGTTGAGCTGGCGCTCCAGCTGGTCCAGCATGCGCTGTTCGTGCTCCGAGAGAGGCACTCCCGCTCCTTCGATCACAGGCGTCGTCCGTGAGGCCGCGGACGCGGGCGCACGGGGGCGCCGGGTCAGACCAGGATAGTGCTCACCGGACGGGCGTGCCAGGAGCCCCGCGCGAGTCCGGCCGCGGGGCCGGCAGCAGCGACGCCGGACGGACGGCCGCCCCCGGGAAGCGCCGGGCGACGGCGTCGGCGGCGGTCTCGGCCTCCGTCCAGGCCGACGACGAGGCCGCCGGCTCCTCACCCTCGGCGGGGAAGAGCGCGTCCTGCTCGAGGACGGGCTCCCCCGCTGCCGTCAGGCGCTCGGCCCGCAGTCCCACGAGACGGACGGGGTGACGGCGTTCTGCCAGCAGCTCGTCGGCCAGCCGCCGGCCCGCGGCCACGAGGTCGTGGGCGGCCGCGCTCGGCCTCGGCAGCCGTGCGGTGCGGGCGCGCACCAGGCCGCGAGGGTCCTTCAGGCGCACCGTCACCCCCGCGGCCTCCACGCCGTCGGCGCGCAGCCGCGCCGCGACCCGGTGGCCGAGACGCAGCAGCTCGAGGGCCACCGCCTCCCCGTCGGTGGGGTCGACGTCGAAGGTGTGGTCGGCGCCCACCGTGCGCGCCGCCGCGCGCGGGGCCACCGGGCGGGGATCACGGCCGCGGGCGAGCTCGGACCAGGCCGCGCCGGCGGCGCCGAACCACCCGCGCAGCCGCTCGGGGTCGGTCCGCGCGAGGTCGCCGATCGTGGCGATCCCCCGGGTCTCGAGCCGTCCCGCCATCACCGGGCCCACGCCCCACAGGTGCCCCACGGGCCGGGGGTGGAGGAAGGCGAGGGTGCGCTCGGGCGGGACGATCAGCAGCCCGTCCGGCTTCGCGGCGGTGGAGGCCATCTTCGCCACGAACTTCACGGCGGCCCCGCCCACCGTGCAGGGCAGGCCCAGCTCGTCCGCCACCCGACGGCGGATGAGCCGGGCGATGCGCTCGGGCGGTCCCAGCCGCCGTCGGGCGCCGGCCACGTCCAGGAACGCCTCGTCCACGCTGAGCTGCTCCATCACCGGGGTGACGCTCCCCAGCAGCGCCATGACCTCCGCCGAGACCGCACGGTAGACGTCCTGCCGCGGGGCCACCACCGCGAGCGGGGGGCACAGCGCCTTGGCGTGGGCGAGCGGCATGGCGGAGCGGACGCCGTACGCGCGCGCCTCGTACGAGGCGGAGAGGACGACGGAGCGCCCGATCGGGGACGCGACGGCCGCGGGCAGGCCCCGGAGCCCGGGCCGCTCCCGCACCTCCACGGACAGGAAGAAGGCGTCCATGTCCACGTGCAGGATCGAGGCCTCCCGCACGGGTGCGGCGGCGGCATCGGACGGGCGTGCGGGCATGGGTCGAGCCTAGTGACCGGCGGCTAGGGTGTGGGCATGCCCGACGCCGCGACCCTGAGCCCCTCCCCCGCCGACGCGCCCTCGCCGGACACCCACCGCGCCGCCGTCGCGGCCCGGCTCGAGGAGATCCTGGACCGACGGCGGGACGACGCGCGGGCGATCCACCCCGGGGCCGTGCCGGTGGTGGACGCCATCGCCCGGCTCACCTCGGGCGGCAAGCGCCTGCGCGCCGTGCTGTGCTGGCTGGGCTGGCGCGCCGCCGGCGCGGACCCGGCCGACCCGCGCATCGTGACGGCAGGGGCCGCCTTCGAGCTCTTCCAGGCGGCGGCGCTCATCCACGACGACATCCTGGACCGCTCGGACACGCGCCGCGGCATGCCCAGCGTGCACCGGCACTTCGAGGCGACGCACCGCGCGGCGGGATGGCGTCACGAGGCGGAGCACTTCGGCGTCTCCGCGGCCATCCTGGCCGGCGACGTGTGCCTGGCCCTGAGCGACGAGGCGTTCGCCGAGGCGATCGCCGGCTCGCCGCGGGCGGGCCGGGCTCGTGCGGAGATGGAGCGGATGCGCTTCGAGGTGATGGCCGGCCAGTACCTGGACGTCCTCGCGGAGATGACGCCCCCGGACCCGGATCCCGCCGAGGCCGTGCGTTCCGCGGCCACCGTCGTGGAGTTCAAGTCAGCCCGCTACTCGGCCGTGCACCCCCTCGCCCTGGGCGGGCTGCTCGCCGGGGCCGAGGACGCCCTCCTGGAGGCGTTCGCGGCGGTCTCGCTGCCGTTCGGCCTGGCCTTCCAGTATCACGACGACCTGCTGGGCGTCTTCGGCGACCCTGCCCTCACGGGCAAGCCGAGTGGAGACGACCTGCGGGAGGGCAAGCGGACGGTCCTGATCGCGCGGGCCGCGGCGCTCCTCGACCCCGCCGAGGCGGAGGCCCTGGACGCCGACCTGGGCGACGCCGACCTCGCGGACGACCGGGTGGCCCACTGGCAGCGCCGCCTGGAGGAGTGCGGCGCGCGCGCCGCGGTGGCGGCCGACGTCGACCGGCTCTCCGCCGAGGCGACCGCGGGGGTCGCCGCCTGGGAGGGGCTGGGCGTGGAGGACGCGGTCTGCTCTGCGGTGAGCGGGCTGATCGACGCGTTCACCCGCCGCTCCGCCTGAGGTGGGGCGCGCGCGGCACCACGGGAGGGCTCACCCGGCCGACGTCACCAGGCGAGTGCCTGCGCGCGCCGCCGCACCTCGGTCTTGTGTCCGCCGCGCAGCGCGTCGATCGGGCGGCCAGGGAGGGACTCGTCCGGTGTGAAGAGCCAGCGCAGGGCCTCGGCGTCGTTGTACCCGGCGTCCTGCAGGAGCACGAGCGTGCCGCGCAGGGAGTCGAGGATCCCCTCCTCGTCGAGGAAGAGCGCCGGGACGGCGCGCACCGCGGGATCGGGACGACGGACGGCGATGAGGCGGCGGTCCTTCACGAGGGAGTGCACGCGCGTCACCACGACGTCGAGCCGCTCGGCGACGTCGGGCAGCGCGAGCCACTCGCCCACGAGGGCATCGAGCTCGGCGGGGATGGCGTCGGCGGGGACGCGGGAGTCTGAGGAAGGAATGGTCACGCGTCAAGGGTACGCGCGGCCGCGGGACGCCTCCGGGCCCCCGTGACGGTGAATACAGGGTGAACTGCGAGTGACAATTGACGTCCGAGCTGCACAGAAATTCCTCAGCAATAGGGAATAGGAGATCAGATCACGTTCCGATAACATCGACGAGGTCGCACGGCACGACGGGGAGGGCTCACGCTCCCCCACTCCGCCCGACTGCTGGGGAACCCCCGGCGCTTCCCCACCGCCATGTCCCGCATGACCCTGGATCCGAGGTCCTCACCGTGCCCCTCTCCGCTCGCACCCCCGCCCGCCGCCGCCTGCGCTCCGCACTCGCCGGCGGAGCCGTCCCCCTGATGCTCCTGGCCGCCGTCCCGGCGCAGTCCCAGGCCGCTGAGACCACCTACACCGTGCGCCCCGGCGACGGCTGGTGGGTCATCTCGGAGCGCACCGGCGTCTCCATGTCCACCCTGTGGTCCCTCAACGGGATGAGCGCCTCCACGATGCTCCACCCCGGCATGGTCCTGAAGACCGGCGCGGCCGCCTCCACCCCGGCCCCCGCGCCGACCACCGGGTCCGGCACCTACACCGTGCGCCCCGGCGACGGCTGGTGGGTCATCTCGGAGCGCACCGGCGTCTCCATGTCCACCCTGTGGTCCCTCAACGGGATGAGCGCCTCCACGATGCTCCACCCCGGCATGGTCCTGAAGACCGGCGCGGCCGCCTCCACCCCGGCCCCCGCGCCGACCCCGACGCCCGCCCCCGCGCCGACCACCGCGTCCACCGTGCGCTACACCGTGGTCACCGGCGACACCCTGTGGGGCATCTCCCAGCGCTTCGAGGTCTCCATCTCCCAGCTGCTCAGCCTGAACAGGATCACCGCGGAGTCCATCCTGCGGCCCGGCCAGGTGCTCGTGATCTCCAACGGCGCCGTGGCCCCGCAGCCCGTCTCGGACGTCCAGCCGATCGGCAACACCTTCCTGCACTACACGTACCCGCCGCACGTGACCGCCGCGGCCAACGAGAACTACCGCCTGCTCCAGTCCGTGCCGGTGCCCTCCCGCGAGCAGATGCAGCAGATCGTCCGCGAGACGGCCGCCAAGATGGGCGTCGACCCGCGCCTGGCCCTGGCCCACGCGTACACCGAGTCGCGCTTCAACCAGCGGGCGGTCTCCCCCGCCAACGCGATCGGCACGATGCAGGTCATCCCCGTGACGGGCGAGTTCGCGTCCCAGCTGGTGGGCCGGAAGCTGAATCTGCTGGACCCGTACGACAACGTGACGGCAGGCATCGCGTACATCAAGTACATCCAGGCCCGCACGCCCACCCTCGAGCTGGGGATCGGCGCCTACTACCAGGGCCTCGGCGGCGTGCTGCGCGACGGCCCCCGCCCGGACACCGTGGACTACATCGCCAAGGTGAAGGCCGGGATGGCCATGTTCTGAGCGGCGCCCGCCGCGGGCGGGATCCGGTCCTCTAGGCTGGAGCGATGAGCAGCACACGCCGCGACCCCCTCGTCGGGGGCATCGTCGACGGCCGCTACGAGGTCCGGGACCGCCTCGCCCGCGGCGGCATGTCCACGGTCTACCGGGCCGTGGACCTGCGCCTCGACCGCGAGGTCGCGCTCAAGGTCATGCACCCGCACCTCGCGGAGGACCCGGCCCTCGTGGGCCGCTTCGAACGCGAGGCGAAGACCGCCGCCCGGCTCTCGCACCCGCACGTCGTCGCGGTGCTGGACCAGGGGCACACCGACGACGGCGACGGCGGGGTGCTGGCCTACCTCGTCATGGAGCTCGTGCCGGGCCACACGCTGCGCACGGTGGTCCGCGAGGACGCGCCGCTGACCCCGCGCGAGGCCCTCGCCGTCCTCGCCCCGGCGGTGGACGGCCTGGCGGCGGCCCACCGTGCGGGGCTCGTGCACCGGGACGTGAAGCCGGAGAACGTCCTGGTCTCCACGGACGGGCGGATCACCGTGGCCGACTTCGGCCTCTCCCGCGCGGCCACCACCCACACCGCCACCGGCCAGGCGCTCGTGGGCACGCCGGCCTACCTCGCCCCGGAGCTCATCACGGGCGGGACCGCGGACGCCCGCGCCGACGTGTACGCGGCGGGCATCGTGCTCTTCGAGCTGCTCACGGGCCGGCAGCCCTATCCGGCGGCGACCCCCATCCGCGTGGCCTACCGGCACGTGCACGAGCGCGTGCCCGTGCCGTCCTCGGTGGTCCCCGGGCTGCCCGAGCCCCTCGACGACCTCGTCCTGTGGTGCACGGAGCCGGACCCCGCGGATCGTCCCGCCGACGCTGGGGCGCTCCTCACCGAGCTGCGCTCCCTGGCCGTGCGGCTCACGCCCGAGGAGTTGGACCACCGTCCCCACGGCCATCCTGTCCCGGTGGACGACGAGACGCGGGTGCTGGCCTCTGCGCCGCGGCACTCCGGCGACCCCGAGACCGCCGTGCTCGACGCCGTCCACGGCGCCTCCACGCCCCGCTCCTCCCCGGCGCCCGCACCCTCGGCATCCCCGGCACCGGCGGCGGACCCGGCGCCGCTCCCGCGCACGGACCCGCCCGCGTCGCGAGACCGTCCTGACATGCGGGAGCCCGCCGCGTCCCGCGCGCGCCCCGCGGCCACCCCCCGGTCCCCCCGTCCGGCCCGTGAGGGCCGTCGCGCCGCGCGCCGGGCCGAGGTGCCGCTCGGCGAGGGGGCCGGCAGGACGGTGGCGATCGGCACGGCGGTCACCCTCCTGCTCACCGGTGCCGCGCTGCTCCTGGGATGGACGCTCGGCTCGGGCGGTGCCCCGCTCGGCGCGGCCGGCGTCGCCGTCATGCCGGCGCTCGAGGGGCTGGACCGCGCCACGGCGGAGGAGCGGCTCGCCCATGCCCGTGTGGCGGTCGAGGTCTCGGCCCGGGCCGACGAGCGCTACTCGGACGGCACGGTCGCGGCCGCCGCTCCGGCCGCGGGAGCCCCGCTGGCCCCGGGCACGCGCGTGGAGCTGACCGTCTCCACCGGCCCGGCCCCCGTGTCCGTCCCGGACCTGACGGGCTCCACCATCAGGCGGGCCCACGCGCGCGCCGCCGAAGGGCACCTGCGGGTGAGCGTGGCGGAGCGGCGGACCGACCGCGAGGTCCCGGCCGGCACCGTGCTCCTCCAGACCCCGGCCGCCGGAGCGCAGGCCGCGCCGGACTCCGCGGTCCGCGTGGTGGTGTCCGCGGGTCCGGCGCGCCGCGTCGTGCCCGAGCTCGGCGGGCAGGACGTGGCCCGGGCCCGGGCCGCCCTCGAGGAGCTGGGCTTCACGGTGCGCGTCCACGAGGCCCCGCTCACGCCGCTGCGGGAGCGCTCCCCCGTCGTGGCGCGCCAGAGCCCTGCCGCCGGGACGGAGCTGGACGAGGGCACCGCCGTCGAGGTCTGGGGCCTCTGACGGCGCCCTCCCCGCCGAAGGTCAGCCGCGCTCGGGGTGGGAGAGCGCGTCGGTGACGGCGAACGCCATCTCGAGCGACTGCTGATGGTTCAGCCGCGGGTCGCACAGGGTCTCGTAGCGCGCGTCGAAGTCGGCCTCGTTCACCGGCTCCGAGCCGCCGAGGCACTCGGCCACGTCGTCGCCCGTGAGCTCCACGTGCATGCCGCCCGGGTGGGTGCCGAGGGCGCGGTGCACCTCGAAGAATCCGCTGACCTCGTCCATGACGTCCTCGAAGCGGCGCGTCTTGTAGCCGTTCGCGGCGGTGACCGTGTTGCCGTGCATGGGATCGGTGACCCACACCGGCTGCACGCCCGCATCGCGCACGCCCTCCACGATCCCGGGGAGGACGTCGCGGATGACGCCCGCCCCCATGCGCGTGATGAAGGTGAGGCGGCCGGGCTCGCGCTCCGGGTCCAGCTTCTCCGCGAGCTCGAGCGCGTCCGCCGCCGTCGTGGTGGGGCCGAGCTTCACGCCGATCGGGTTGCGGACGCGGGAGAGGTAGTCCACGTGGGCGCCGGCCACGTCGCGCGTGCGCTCCCCGATCCACAGGAAGTGCGCGCTCGTGGCGTAGGGGTCGCCGCTGCGGGAGTCCACGCGCGTCAGCGCACGCTCGTAGTCGAGGAGCAGCGCCTCGTGCGCGGAGTAGAACTCGGTGCGGCGCATCGCCTCGAAGTCCACGCCGGCGGCGTCCATGAACCGGACGGCGCGGTCGATCTCCGCCGCGAGCTCCTCGTACTGCGCGTACGCGGGGTTGGCCATGAACCCCTGGTTCCACTGGTGGACGCTGCGCAGGTCCGCGAAGCCGCCCTGCGTGAACGCTCGCACCAGGTTCAGGGTGGAGGCGGCCGTGTGGTAGGCCCGCACCATGCGCCGCGCGTCGTGGCGGCGCGCCTCCTCCGTGAACTCGTAGCCGTTCACGATCTCCCCGCGGAAGCTCGGCAGGGTGACCCCGTCGCGGGTCTCGGTGTCCGAGGAGCGCGGCTTGGCGAACTGCCCGGCGATCCGCCCCATCTTCACCACGGGCATCGACGCCCCGTAGGTGAGCACGGCGGACATCTGGAGGATGGTCTTCACGCGGGCGCTGATGCGGTTGGCGGTGGAGCCGGCGAAGGTCTCGGCGCAGTCGCCGCCCTGAAGGAGGAACGCCTCACCGCGGGCCACGGCGGCCAGGCGGGTGCGCAGCACGTCCACCTCGCCGGCGAAGACGAGCGGGGGCACGGTGCTCAGCTCGGCGACGGCCGCCTCGTAGTCCTCCCGGTCCGCCCAGGAGGGGGCCTGCGTGATGGGCAGCGAGCGCCAGTCGTCGAGGCCCGGGGTGTCCGCGGCGCCCTCCGTGATGGCGGTGCCGAAGGCCAGGATCTGATCGCGGGGGTCCGAACTCATGCCTCCAGGCTAGGGGCGCACCGGGGGCCGGGGCGCGCGCATGACGCGGCGCGGCGGCCCGCGCCTCACGCGCCCGGGCGTCTCCGGGGCGGGGCCACGGCGCGGCCCGCCTTCACGTCCCCGGCGTACGCATCCACGTACTCCTGGCCGGAGAGCCGGCGGATCGCCTCCATGACCTCGTCAGTGACCTCGCGCAGGACGCGCGGGTCGTCCGCGTCCGCGACGCGGTCGGAGAAGTCCAGGGGCTCGCCGAAGATCATCCCGAGGCGGCGGATCGAGGGCAGGCTGCGTCCGATCGGCTGCACGCGGTCCGTGCCGATCATGGCGATCGGCACCACGGGGGCGCCGGTGGCCAGGGCGAGCTTCGCCACGCCGATCTTGCCGCGGTGCAGCCGCCCGTCCGGGCTGCGGGTCCCCTCGGGGTAGATGCCCAACAGGTCCCCCCGGCGCAGGCAGTCCACGCCTGCCTCGAGCGAGCGCAGGGAGGCGGCCCCGCCCGAGCGGTCCATGGGCAGCTGGTTGGCGGCCTCGAAGAACTTCCGGGTGACCCAGCCCTTGACGCCGGGTCCGGTGAAGTACTCCTTCTTCGCCAGGAAGTGCACCTGGCGGTCGAGCATCGCCGGCATGAACACGGAGTCCGAGACGGAGAGGTGGTTGCACGCGAGGATCGCCGGGCCGGACGCCGGGACGTTGCCCAGGCCCTTGACCCAGGGGCGGAACAGCACGCGGGTGGCGGGGGCCACGACGAAGGTCTTGGCGGACCAGTAGAACGTGGACACGGCGGGGCCTTCCGGAGACGGGGCGGGTGCGGAGACCATCCTACGCAGGGGTCCGTCGTAGTCTGACGCCATGGTCCAGCACTCCGAAGTCCGCGCCGAGCACCGCCCGTTCCGCCTGCCCCCCGCCGCGCCCGCCCGCGTGCCGCACACCGTGGTGATGCTGCACGGCTTCACCTCCGGTCCCCACTCCGTGCGGGCGTGGGCCGAGGGCCTCGCGGCGGCGGGCTCCGAGGTCGCCGTCCCGCTGCTCCCCGGCCACGGCACCCACTGGCGCGACCTCGCGGACACCCCCGCCCCTGAGATCCGGGCGGCCGTGCGCCGGACCGTCGACGCCGAGCTCGCCCGCGGGCTGCCGGTCGTCGTCGCAGGCCTGTCCCTGGGCGGCGCCCTGGCCCTCGACGCCGCCGCGCACCGGCCGGTGGCGGGCGTCCTGCTCGTGAACCCCGCCCTGCGCTTCGCAAGCCCGCTCGCCCCGACCGCACCGCTGCTGCGGCACGTGGTGCCCACCGTGGCCTCGATCGCCAACGACGTGGCCGACCCCGAGGCGGACGAGCTCGCGTACGAGCGCACGCCGGTGGCCGGCGTCGCGGCCGTGGGCGCGATCCAGCGGGCGGCGCGCCGCGGGCTCGGCCGGGTCACGGCTCCCGTGACGGTCTTCCGCTCGGCGCGCGACGCCGTCGTCCCCGCCGCGAGCCACCGCACCCTCCTGCGCGGACTGCGCCGCGCGCCCGTCCAGGTGGTGCCCCTGCCGCGCAGTCGGCACGTGGCCACGATGGACCTCGACAGGGAGCTGCTGGTCGAGCGCAGCCGGACCGCCGTCGCCGGCGCCGTGCAGGGGCTCCTGCGGTAGGCTGGCCTGTGATCCGCCTCACCTGCCAGCCCCGTGCGTCCACGCCGCGATCCGCCCGGGTCCCCGCAGCGGCGCAGAGGAGGCACCCGACCCAAGGAGGACCATGCGCGAGGTCAGCGAGCCCTACCACCCCCGGCTGGCGCCGGAGGCCAACATCACCGACGTCCTGGAGCGCCAGGCCCGCGAACGCCCGGACGCCGCGCTCTTCGCCGTGCCCGAGGGCGAGGGCGGCTGGCGGGACGTCACCGCGGCGCAGGCCCGGGACCGCGTCGCCGAGTTCGCCCGCGGGCTCATGGCCGCCGGCATCGGTCCCGGGGACCGCGTGGGCCTCATGGCCGCCACGCGCCTGGAGTGGACGCTGGTGGACTTCGCCATCTGGTACGCCGGCGCCGTCACCGTGCCGATCTACGAGACCTCGTCCGCCTCCCAGGTGGCCTGGATCCTCGAGGACTCCGGTGTTCGCGCCGTGGTCGCCGACACCGCCGAGCGCGCCAAGACCGTGCGGGACGCCGTGCACCGTGAGGGGCTCGACGCCCTGGTGGGCCTCTGGACCATGGACGCCCCCGACGCCGAGCCGGGCGCCGGACTGGACGAGCTGACCCGCCTCGGGGCGGACGTCACGGAGGCCGACCTCGAGGCGCGGCGCTCCGCCACGCACCTGGCCGACCTCGCCACGATCATCTACACCTCGGGCACGACCGGCCGCCCCAAGGGGTGCGAGCTCACCCACGGGAACTTCGCGGAGCTGGTGAACCAGACCCTCTCCTCCTCGCTGGGCGAGGTCGTCACCGAGGACGCCAGCACCGTGCTGTTCATCCCGCTCGCGCATGTGTTCGCACGCTTCGTCTCGGTGCTCACCGTGGGGGCCGGCGCGCGCTGCGGGCACGTCGCGGACCTCGCGCAGCTCTCGGGCTCGCTGCAGTCCTTCCAGCCCACGTTCCTCCTGGCCGTGCCCCGCGTGTTCGAGAAGATCTACAACGCCGCACTGCTCTCCGCGCAGTCCGGGGGCAAGGGGCGGATCTTCGAGCGCGGCGCGGACATCGCGGTCCGCTACTCCAAGGCCCTGGACTCCGGGAAGGTGCCCGTGCCGCTGCGCGTCAGCCGCGCCTTCTACTCGGCGCTCATCTACCGTCGCATCCGCACCGCCATGGGCGGACGCCTGCGGTACGCGGTCTCCGGCGGCGGCCCCCTCTCCCCCGACCTCGCGCACTTCTTCCGCGGCCTGGGCGTCACCATCCTCGAGGGCTACGGCCTGACCGAGACGACGGCGCCCGTGACGGTCGGCCGTCCGGGCGGCCTGCGCATCGGCACGGTGGGTCTTCCGCTGGGCGGCAACGAGGTCCGGATCGCCGAGGACGGGGAGATCCTCACCCGCGGCACCTCGCTCATGCGCGGCTACCACAACCGTCCCGAGGCGGACGCCGAGGCCTTCGAGGACGGCTGGTTCCGCACCGGCGACTTCGGCAGCCTCGACGACGACGGCTACCTGCGCATCACGGGCCGCAAGAAGGAGATCCTCGTGACGGCCGGCGGCAAGAACGTGGCGCCGGCCCAGCTGGAGGACGCCATCCGCTCCGACGCGCTCATCTCCCAGGTGATGGTCGTGGGCGATGCGAAGCCCTTCGTCGCGGCGATCGTGACCCTCGACGCCGAGACCCTGCCCGCCTGGCTCGCCGCCCACGGCCTGCCCCGGACCCTGGATGTTGCCGCCGCCGCCCGGGAGGAGAAGGTGCGCGCCCACATCCAGGCCGCCGTGGACCGCGCCAACGCCACCGTGTCCCGCGCGGAGGGCATCCGCGAGTTCCGGATCCTGGACCGGGACTTCTCCCAGGACGAGGGCCACATGACGCCCTCGCTGAAGATGAAGCGCGCGGCCATCCTCCGCGACTTCCAGAAGGAGATCGAGGACATCTACGCGGGCGCCGCCCCCCGCCCCTGACCGGGGCGGCGTGGCGGGGGCGGCGTCAGAGGAGCCCGCAGTCCGGGACGTCGAGCCCCAGCAGGGCGTTCTCGATGACCTCCGTGAGGGCGGGGTGCGGCCAGTACTGCCCCCGCGCCATCGTGTGGGCGTCGAGCCCGAACGTCATGGCCTGCACGAAGGGCTGGATGAGGTTGGCGGCCTCGTGCCCGAGGATGTGGGCACCCAGGATGCGTCCCGTCGCCCGCTCGGCCACCACCGTGCACAGCCCCTCACGGTCCTCCATGGCCCAGCCGTACGCCACGTCGCCGAACCGCTGGACCTTCACGGTGACGGCCTCCGCGCCGTGCTCGAGGAGGGCCTCGGCCTCGGTCTGCCCGACCGAGGCGACCTGGGGCCGCGTGAACACCGCGGCGGGGACCGGGACGTCGCCGATGGCGCGGAGGTCGTCGGGGTGCTCGAGGTTGTGCGCCACCACGCGGGCCTCGCGGTTGGCGACGTGCTTGAGCTGCCAGTCGTTGGCGGCGTCGCCCAGGGCGAAGACCCCCTCGGCCGGCTCGCCGCCGCGCAGCACGCGCTGGTGCTCGTCCACCGCGAGCACGCCGCCCTCGGTGAGGTCCAGGCCGGCGGCGTCCACGTGCAGCCGGTCCGTGTTGGGGATGCGGCCGACGGCCACGAGCACCGCGTCGGCCTCGATCTCCTCCTCCACCGTCCCGCTCTGCTCCTGGCCCTCGGCGGGGTCCAGGCGGACCCGCACCCAGCCATCGGCGGCGCGCGCCGCGTCCGCGGCGGGCTCGACGCCTGCCAGCGTCCATCCGGTGCGCACGTCCCACCGCTCGCGGGCGATCTCGGTGAAGCGCGTGGACACCGTGAGGTCGTGCTCCTTCAGCAGCCGGTGTCCGCGGTTCAGCACGATCACCTCGGAGCCGAGGGCGGAGAAGATCGCGGCGAACTCCACGCCGATGTAGCCGCCGCCGACCACCACCAATCGGCGCGGGAGACGGTCCAGGCGCATCACCGTGTCCGAGGTGTGGACCGAGGGCAGGTCCATGCCCGGGACGTCCGGCACGGCCGGGCGGGAGCCGACCGCCACGACCACGCGGTCAGCGGTGAGCACGCGCCCGGTCGCCGTCTCCAGGCGCCGCTCCCCCGTGAACCTGACCTCCTCGCGCACCACGGTGACGTGCGGCTGGTCCTCGCTGCGGAAGCGCAGCCCGTCGGCGCTGATGCCGTCGATGCGGGTGAAGATCCGATCGCGGATGGCCGGGAAGTCCGCCCCCGTGAACTCGAGCCCCACCCCGAGGCGCGCGGCCTCGGCGGGGGTCGCCGCGAGCTGGGCGGGGTAGGCGTACATCTTCGTGGGGATGCAGCCCACGTTCAGGCACGTGCCTCCGAAGGTGCCGGAGTCCACGAGGGCGACGCGGCGGCCCTCCCAGTGCTCCGTGATGAGCGTGTTGCCCGATCCGGAGCCGATGACGATCAGGTCGAAGCGTTCCTCAGACGTGGACATGCCCCCAGCCTAGGGGCCGGGGGGCATGTCGTCGCTGGCTCACTGACCGTCGATCACCAGGATCAGGTCGCCGCCGTTGACGGGCGTCACGCCCTCCGTCACCACTCGCGAGACCGTGCCGGAGACGGGGGCGGTGATGGCCGCCTCCATCTTCATGGCCTCGATCGTGGCCACGGGCCGGCCGGCCTCCACGGCGTCGCCCACGGCGACCTGCACCGTCACCGAGCCCGCGAAGGGCGCCGCCACGTGGCCGGCCGCCGCGGGGTCGGCCTTCTCGGCGGTGCGGACCGTGGACTCCACCGAGCGGTCCCGCACCATCACCTGGCGCAGCTGCCCGTTGAGGGTGAGCATGACGGTGCGCATGCCCTTCTCGTCGGGCTCGGAGACGGACTGCAGGACGGCCAGCAGGCGGACGCCGCGGCCGAGCGAGATGACGTGCTCCCGCCCCGGGACGAGCCCGTAGAGGAAGTCGCGCGTGTGCAGCGTCCCGGTGTCGCCGAACTCGTCGCGGTGCGCCTCGTACTCCCGCGTGGGGGCGGGGAAGAGGAGGCGGTTCAGGGTGTCGCGACGCTCCTGGCCGCCGGCGGCCAGGGCGGCCGCGTCCTCGGAGCTCACCTCGGCCGTGCCGGCGCCCTCGCGGCGGCCCTGCAGGGCCTTCGTGCGGAAGGGCTCCGGCCAGCCCCCGGGCGGGTCGCCGAGCTCGCCGCGCAGGAAGCCGACCACGGAGTCGGGGATGTCGAAGTCCTGAGGCCGCTCCCCGAACTCCGCCGGGTCCACGCCCTGGCCCACGAGCTGGAGTGCGAGGTCGCCCACCACCTTGGAGGACGGGGTCACCTTCACGATGTTGCCCAGCAGGCCGTTGGCCGCCGCGTACATCGACTCGATCTGCTCGAACCGCTCCCCCAGCCCCAGGGCGATCGCCTGGGTGCGGAGGTTGGAGAGCTGTCCGCCCGGGATCTCGTGGCGGTACACGCGGCCGGTCGGTGCCGGCAGGCCGGCCTCGAACGGCGCGTACACGGTGCGCACGGACTCCCAGTAGGGCTCCATGGCCGTGGCCGCGTCGAGGCCGAGGCCGGTGTCCCGCTCGGTGTGCTCGAGCGCGGCCACCAGAGCGGACAGCGGCACCTGGCTCGTCGTGCCCGCCATGGACGCGGTGGCCGTGTCCACGGCGTCGACGCCCGCCTCGGAGGCCGCGAGCAGGGTGGCCAGCTGGCCGCCGGCCGTGTCGTGCGTGTGCAGGTGGACGGGCAGGTCGAACTCGGCGCGCAGGGCGCCCACGAGCTCCCGCGCGGCGGCGGGGCGCAGCAGCCCGGCCATGTCCTTGATGGCCAGCACGTGCGCGCCGGCGTCGACCATCCGGCGGGCGAGCCCCAGGTAGTAGTCGAGGGTGTAGAGGGTCTCGGCCGGGTCGGTCATGTTGCCCGTGTAGCACAGCGCCGCCTCCGCGACGGCGGTGCCCGTGGCCCGCACGGCCTCGATCGCCGGGGTGATCTGGGAGACGTCGTTGAGGGCGTCGAAGATGCGGAAGACGTCCACGCCGGTGGCGGCGGCCTCGGCCACGAACGCGTCCGTCACCTCGGTGGGGTACGGCGTGTAGCCCACGGTGTTCCGCCCGCGCAGCAGCATCTGGATCGGGATGTTGGGCAGCTCCGCGCGGAGCAGGGCCAGCCGCTTCCACGGGTCCTCGTGCAGGAAGCGCAGGGCGACGTCGTACGTGGCCCCGCCCCAGGCCTCCACGGACAGCAGCCCGGGGAGGGTGTGGGCGACGGCGGGCGCGGCGGCCAGGAGGTCGCGCGTGCGCACGCGGGTGGCGAGGAGGGACTGGTGGGCGTCGCGGAACGTGGTGTCCGTGACGGCCAGCGCGGTCTGCTCGCGCAGCGCGGCGGCGAAGCCCTCCGGGCCCCGCTCGAGCAGCACCTGGCGCCAGCCGGGCGGCGGCACGGCCGCGGGGTCACGGCTCGGCCCGTCGAACGGCGAGCGGTCGGGCTCCTGGCGCTTGTCCCCGGGGTGCTCGGGCAGCCGGTCGCGCGGGTCGATGCCCTCGACGCGGGGGCCGTGCGGCTGGTTGACCGTGACGTCTGCGAGGAACTGCAGCGCCTTGGAGCCGCGGTCCTGCGAGCGGTTCACGGAGGCCAGCTCGGGGTGCTTGTCGATGAAGTCGGTGGCCACGTCCCCGCTGAGGAACTGCGGGTCGTCCATGACGTTCATGAGGAAGGGGATGTTCGTCGCCACGCCGCGCACGCGGAACTCGGCCAGCGCGCGGCGGACGCGGCGCACGGCGGTGGCGTAGTCCCGCCCGCGGCACGTGAGCTTCACGAGCATCGAGTCGAAGTGGGGGCTGACCTCGGCACCGGCGTAGATGGTGCCGCCGTCGAGCCGCACGCCCGAGCCGCCGGCGGACCTGTACGCCGTGATGGTGCCGGTGTCCGGGCGGAACCCGTTCGCCGGGTCCTCGGTGGTGATGCGGCACTGCATGGCGAAGCCGCGCACGTGCAGGGAGTCCTGCGTGATGCCGAGCTCCGGCAGGGTGGCGCCACCGGCGATGCGCAGCTGGGCCGCCACGAGGTCGACGTCCGTGACCTCCTCGGTGACCGTGTGCTCCACCTGGATGCGGGGGTTCATCTCGATGAACACGTGCTGGCCGGCGCGCTCGCCTGCGGTGTCCACCAGGAACTCGACGGTGCCGGCGTTGACGTACCCCATCTCCTTGGCGAAGGCGACGGCGTCCCGGTGCAGGGCCTGGCGGATGTCCTCGTCCAGGTTCGGTGCCGGCGCCATCTCGATGACCTTCTGGTGGCGCCGCTGCAGCGAGCAGTCGCGCTCGAAGAGGTGCACCACGTTGCCCTCGGAGTCCGCAAGGATCTGGACCTCGATGTGCCGAGGGCGCAGGACGGCCTGCTCGAGGAAGACCGTGGGGTCGCCGAACGCGGTCTCCGCCTCGCGCATCGCGGCCTGGAGGGAGTCCCGCAGGTCCTCGCGTCGCTCGACACGGCGCATGCCACGACCGCCGCCGCCGGCGACGGCCTTGACGAAGATGGGGAAGCCGATGCCCTCCGCCTGTTCCAGGAGCCACTCGACGTCCGCGCTCGGCTCGGAGGAGGCGAGCGTGGGGATGCCCGCCTTCTTCGCGGCGCGCAGGGCCTCCACCTTGTTGCCGGTCAGCTCCAGCACGTCCGCGGGCGGGCCCACGAAGGTGATGCCGTTCTCGGCCGCCGCGCGGGCCAGGCCCGCGTTCTCGGAGAGGAAGCCGTAGCCGGGGTAGATCGCGTCCGCGCCGGCGTCCTTGGCGACGCGGATGATCTCGTCCACGTCGAGGTAGGCGCGGACCGGGTGGCCCTCCTCGCCGATGCGGTAGGCCTCGTCCGCCTTCTGGCGGTGGATGGAGTTGCGGTCCTCGACGGGGAAGACCGCGACGGTGCGGGCTCCCAGCTCGTAGCAGGCACGGAAGGCGCGCACCGCGATCTCGCCGCGGTTCGCCACGAGGACCTTGGAGAAGACGGGGGTCGAACCGGCCTCGGCCTGCCGACCCGCGGCGCTGCGGGTGGTGACGGATTCCTCAGGTGCATTCATGCCCCGAGTGTGTCACAGCGCACCCTGATTGCCCGTGACCTGACCCACACATGACGCGCGGGGACCGCCGCCAGGCGGGTCTCAGGAGGCGCTGCGGGCGGGCCGGCGGGCGTGCCGGCGCCGGGCGAGCTCGTCCGCGGGCTCGTCCGTCGCGGCGCCGAGCAGCTCGCTGGGGAGGTCGGCCAGGCTCCCCTCGACCTCACGCCACACGCGGCCCACGGCGATCCCGAAGACGCCCTGCCCGCCCTGCACGAGGTCCACGACCTCGTCCGCGGAGGTGCACTCGTACACGGAGGCGCCGTCGCTCATCAGGGTGATCTGGGCCAGGTCCGCGACGCCGCGCTCGCGCAGGTGCGCGACGGCGGTGCGGATCTGCTGGAGGGACACGCCCGTGTCCAGGAGCCGCTTGACGACCTTGAGCACGAGGATGTCGCGGAACGAGTAGAGGCGCTGAGATCCGCTGCCGGCCGCTCCGCGCACGGTGGGCACCACGAGGTCGGTGCGCGCCCAGTAGTCGAGCTGCCGGTACGTGATGCCCGCGGCCTTGCACGCGGTCGGGCCGCGGTAGCCGACGTCGCCGTCGGGTGAGGCGGCCTCGAAGAGGCTGTCCTGCCGGCCGTCGATCACGGGCGGATGGCCGGCACCTGTCCTCGGCGTCATGGGTGGACCCTTCTGATCATGGGTCCCCGTGCGAGATGCCGAGGACGCCCGGACGGCCCGGCCGGCGAGGCGGGGACGCGTCCTGGCGGTCCACGGCGCGGGACCCTTCTGCTCGACGGTACGTCCGAGCCCCGGGCCGGTCAACGAACCCGGCCGTGAACGGCGGTCGTGTCGCGCCCCCGGACCCTCCCGGCTCGCGCCCGCGGGGACTCGCCGGGCGTCACCGCGCGGGCCCGGGCGCACCGCTCAGCCGAAGTCCTCGGGGCGCACCGAGTCCAGGAAGTGACGGAAGTCGTCCAGCTCGCCCTCGTCTCCGGCCTCCTGCCCGCGCGCGTCCATCCCGGCCTCGGCCAGCACCGCGGGGTCGCACAGCACGGGGGCCTCGGCCCGCAGGGCCAGCACCACGGCGTCGGAGGCCCGGGCGTCCACGGTCGCGCCGCCGCTGAGGTGGAGCTCGGCATGCACGACGTCGTCCCGCACCTCCGTGAGGCGGACGCGCTCGAGCGTCTGGCCCAGGGCCGCCAGGACGGAGACCAGCAGCTCGTGGGTGAGCGGCCGCGGGGTGGGTGCGGCGTCCAGGGCGAGCGCGGCGGCCGCGGCCTCCGGCGCCCCGACCCAGAGGGGCAGCATCGTGTCCCCCTCCGGGTTGAGCAGCAGGACGACGTGGTGCTGCTCCGGCAGCTCGACGCGCACGCCGAGCACCGTGAGCGGCACGTCCGGACCGCGCTTGCGCGGTCCGCGGGCCATGCCGTCCCCGCCCTCAGTCATCCCACTGCTCCAGGCCGGTGCTCACCAGCGCGGAGTGCAGCTGGAGGCACGCCTCGGCGATCTCGTGGGCCCGGCGGGCCACGCGGGTGCGGGTCGCGGCGTCGCGGCGCGACGTCAGGGGCACGACGGCCCGCTCCACGAGGCCGAGCTCCCGGTCCGCGGCCGCACGGAAGGGGCGCAGGTGGCGCGGCTCGAGCCCGTGGGCGGCCAGGGCGACGGCGGCCCTCGCCACGCTCACGGCGTGCACGCTGTACCCGCCGTCGTCGTCCACGGGGAGCAGGGAGTACTTCTCGAGCTCCTCCAGCAGCTCCTCCGCCGCCCCGGAGTCCCGCGCGAGCTCGGCGCGGGACCGCCGCCGCTCGCCTCCGGCCACCTCGTGGCCGAGGCGCTCGGCCTCGGACTGGGGGGCCAGCGTGACCCCGCCCGGCAGGTCCTGGGGGCGCTCGCCGCGGTCGATGGCGTCGAGGTGCTCCCGGATCACCTTCAACGGGAGGAACTGGTCGCGCTGGAGGGTGAGCACGAACCGCAGCCGGTCGACGTCGGCCGGGGTGTAGCGGCGGTATCCGGCCGGGGTGCGCTCCGGATGGACCAGGCCGCGCTCCTGGAGGAATCGGACCTTGGAGGCGCTCACGGCGGGGAAGTGCGGCTTGAGCTCGGCCACCACGTCCCCGATGCCGAGCGCGCCGAGCGGCCGCGTCCCCGCGTCGGTGCGGGACGGCGGCGTCGGCTCGTCGGAGGGGGCGCTCACGGAGCGGAGGCGGCGCTCAGGCGCCGGCGACGCCGGCGTAGTAGGCGAGGCGGTACTTGCCGATCTGCACCTGCATGCCGGAGCGCAGGCGCACCTCATCCACCCGGTCGTTGTTCACGTAGGTGCCGTTGAGGGAGTTCATGTCCACGATCCGGTGCCCGCCGCCCTCCGCGCGCAGCTCGGCGTGGCGGCGGGAGACGGTCACGTCGTCGAGGAAGATGTCCGCGTCCGGATGGCGGCCCACGGTCACCACGGGCTGGTCCAGGAGGAAGCGCGCCCCGTGGTCGGGGCCGCCGTGGGCCAGCAGCAGCGCGGAGCCGACGGGCAGCGCGCGCACCGCATCGGACTCCTCCGGGGTGAGGTCGGCCGCCACGAGGGGGGCGAGCTCCGTCAGGCTGATGGAGGAGGTGTGGAGGTCCGGTTCGTATCCGGGCTGCTGCATGGGGTGCTCCTGTGCGCGGGCCCCCGACGCGCGGGGGTGGTGTGGGTGCCGCCGACGCCGCCCCCGCGCGAAGGGGGCGGGGCGGCGTCGGAGGGAGGGGATCAGCTGACGTGCGAGGCGTAGCCCTCGGCGTCCATGAGGCCGTCGAGCTCGGCGGCGTCGGAGAGGGTGATCTCCAGCAGCCAGCCGCCCTCGTACGAGGCGCTGTTGACGAGGCCGGGCTCGCCGTCGAGCTCCTCGTTGACGGCCGAGACCGTGCCGGACACCGGGGCGTAGATGTCGGAGACCGACTTGGTGGACTCGACCTCACCGACAGCGGTGCCCGCGGTGACCTCGGTGCCGACCTCGGGGAGGTCGACGTAGACCACGTCGCCGAGGGCGTCCTGGGCGAAGTCGGTGATGCCGACGCGCACGGTGCCCGCGGCGTCGGCCTCGGCGATCCACTCGTGCTCGGCGGAGTACTTCAGTCCTGCGGGGATGGTGCTCATCGGGAGGGCCCCTTCACTGGTGGAGACGACGGTGGGTGCTCTCCAGCACCTTACCGAATCCGCGGGTGACTCGCGCCACCGCACGGCACTCGGAACGCTCGGCGCCCCGCACCGGGAGGGGTGCGGGGCGCGGAGCGGGCCTGCGACGGCGCGCGGGCCGGGAGGGGAACGGCGTGCGTCAGCGCACGCCGCGCATGCCGCGGCGGATGGCCGGGGCCAACAGGAGCATGAGCAGGCCCACGCCCACGGTCACGGCGCCGATGACGCCGAAGTAGCCGGCCTCGTTCTGCTCGGAGTAGGACCCGGCGAGGGACCCGGCGAGGGCCGAGCCCAGCGCGACGGCGAGGTTGAACAGTGCCACCGTCATCACGGGGAAGGCCGCGGGCGCCAGCTTCGTGGACAGGGAGAGGCCGACGGGCGACACCATCAGTTCGCCCAGCGTCATGACGAAGAGGATCAGCGTGAGCCACAGCAGCGGCACGGAGGCCACGCCCGCCATGGGGATGAAGAGCAGGAACGCGAGGCCGATCAGGAGGATGCCGATGCCGAACTTCACCGGGGTGGAGGGCTGGCGGTTCCCGAGGCGGGTCCACAGGGCCGCGTAGATCGGCGCGAAGGCGATGATGAACACCGGATTGATCGAGTTGACCCACTCCATCGGGGCCTCCCAGCCGGCGACGACGCGGTCGAGGCGGTTCTCCGAGTACAGGGCCACCACGGTGAACTGCTGCTGGAACAGCGCGAAGAACACCGCGGTGCCGACGAAGAGCGGGATGAAGGCCTTCACGCGCGACCGCTCGTCCGCGTCCACCTTGGACGAGGTCAGGAGCATCACGAAGATCCCGACCGCCGCGAGGGCGGAGAGCGCGACGACGGCGTCGGCGAGGTTGTCCACCGTCACCAGTCCGGTGAGGAACAGCGCCGCGACGACGGCCACGGCGGCGAGCGCGATGAGCGCCCAGCGGCCGTACTGGGAGCGCGGCAGCGGGTCCGGGACGCCGTGCACGCTGTCCGGGAGGTCCTTGCGCGTCAGGGCGTACTGCGTCAGGCCGATGGCCATGCCCGCCGCGGCGAGGCCGAAGCCCACGTGGAAGCCCCACATGTCGCGGGCCCAGCCCGTGAGGAGCGGGCCGATGAGGGCGCCGATGTTCACGCCCATGTAGAAGATGGAGAAGCCGGCGTCGCGGGCCCGGTCGCCCTTGGCGTAGAGCGAGCCCACGATGTTGGCCGCGTTCGCCTTGAGGCCGCCGGAGCCGATGGCCACGAGGAAGAGGCCGAGGATGAGGCCCGGCACGCCCGGGACGAGGGCGAGGGCGATGTGGCCGAGCATGATCCCGATGGCGGAGAAGAACAGGGTCTTCTCGGAGCCGATCAGGCGGTCGGCGACCCAGCCGCCGAGGATGCAGAAGACGTAGACCATGCCGCCGTACGCGCCCACGATGCCCGTGGCGACCGCGCGGTCGATCCCCAGGCCGCCGTCCGCGACGGACCAGTACATGTAGTACACGAGCATGGCCTGCATGCCGTAGAAGGAGAACCGCTCCCACATCTCCACGGAGAAGATGTTGGCGAGGGGTCCGGGCTGGCCGAAGAACCGCCGGCCCGAGGGGTTGTGCGCGTCCGGCGCGCCGGGCGACGGCGCCATGGCGGGGTTCACGCGGGCGGAGGGCTCGACGTCGGGCGCGGAGCCGGGGGCGGTGTCTGTGCGATGGATCACCGATCCACTGTCCTCCCGGACGCCCTCGTTATCAAACTGACAAGGGGTGATGCTCGACACTCGACGGACGTTGCGGGGGCGGCGGGCCCTCTCATCCCGCGCCCGGAGGGCCACCCGCGGGCGCCCGTCTACGCTGGCCCCATGCCACACTCACCCGAGATCGACCGCGCGCGCTCCCTGATCCGCGTCGTCCAGGACCACCCCGTCCCGGGCGTGGCGTTCCAGGACATCACCCCGCTCCTGGCCGACGCCCGGGCGTTCCGGGCGTGCGTGGAGGCGCTGGTGGAGCCTTTCGCGGGGTCGTTCGACGTGGTGGCCGGGGTGGAGGCCCGTGGCTTCCTGCTGGCAGGCGCCGCCGCAGTGCTCACGGGCACGGGACTCGTGCCGCTGCGCAAGGCGGGCAGGCTCCCCGCCCCGGTGGCCTCCGCGAGCTATGCGCTGGAGTACGGAGAGGCCGCCATCGAGGTCTCCGCCGAACTGCACGCGGGAGACCGCGTCCTCGTCCTCGACGACGTCCTGGCCACGGGCGGCACGCTCGCCGCGGCGGCGCGGCTGGTGAGGGAGCGGGGGGCACACGTGGCCGGCGCGGCGTGCCTGCTCGAGCTCGAGAGCCTCGGCGGACGGGCGGCCGTGCCCGATGCCCACGCACTCATCCGCGTCTGACCCGGACGGGCGGTCACATGGACGGCCCGTCACACCGAGGGGCCCGGACACAGAAGGACCCGGCCCCGCCTGCGGCGGAACCGGGTCCTTCGATCGGTCGGGCTGACAGGATTTGAACCTGCGACCCCTTGACCCCCAGTCAAGTGCGCTACCAAGCTGCGCTACAGCCCGTGGCGACTCCGCGTCCTGCGCGGTTCGGCACCCGATGATCCTACACCGCCCCCGGCCGGGAGGCGAATCGGCGAGGACGACGCGGCGGGGACCCCCCGCCCGGAGACGAACAAGGGGCCCACGTCCGCTTCCGCGACCATGCACCCCTTGCCCCTGTACCAAGGGTGACCCGACCGAGAGTCCCCCGGTGTCCGCGGCCTTCGCCGAGGCGTCCCGCGGTGGTCTACACGCCTCTGCGGCAGGGCCGTCCCGGGGGACGGCACGAACCATCGATGATCATGCGTACGCAGGCGAGGATAGCACGGGAGCGGCCTCCCGCCGTGCCACGGCGCCGCAGGTCAGAACGTGAACGCGCGGTCCCCCACGCGGAACTCCACGTCCTTCAGGTCCGGCATGGACTCCTTGGCCCTCTCGGCGGCGTCCCGCAGCTGACCCTCGAGCTCGGCGGGGTCCGCGGAGAGGACGTCGTCGGCGTAGTCCACGATCACCCTGCCCTCCTCCTTCATGGCCTCCACGTCCACGACGTCGTCCACGGAGGGCAGGGAGGACACGAGCTCGTCGGCCGTGGCCTGCGCGTCCTCGGAGGCGTCGCCGAGCCCGGAGAGGGCGTCCTCGGCCCGCTGCCGCAGGTCCGGGAGGTCGACCCGGCGGTCGGCCTCGTCCTCGAGCTCCTGGATGCGCTGCTCGGCCCGGGAGATCCGCTCGTTCGCGCTCTCCAGGGCGGCCTGGGTCTCGGAGTCGTCCGCGGCACAGCCGCTGAGGGTCAGCGCCAGGGCGGCGACGGCGGCCATCGAGGCCGCGGGGCGGGGGCGTCGGCGGGTTCTCATGGATCCAGGCTAGCCGGGCGGCATGGACGCCGCATGGGAGCACCGCCTCCGCCGCCTGGGAGTCCACGAGCGGCGGACTCCCCCGGCGGAGGGGGTGCCGGCGTCAGCGGCGGCGGCCGCGCTTCTCGCGCACGCGCATGCCGATCTCGATCGGCGTGCCCTCGAACCCGAAGGTCTCGCGGAGGCGGCGCGTGATGAAGCGGCGGTAGCCCGGATCCAGGAAGCCCGTCGTGAACAGCACGAACTTCGGGGGGCGGACCGAGGCCTGCGTCGCGAAGAGGATGCGGGGCTGCTTGCCGCCGCGCAGCGGGTGCGGGTGCGCGGCCACGAGCTCGCCGAGGAACGCGTTGAGCTTGCCCGTGGGGATGCGGGTCTCCCACGAGTCGAGCGCCGTGTCCAGCGCGGGCACGAGGCGGTCCTTGTGCCAGCCGGTGAGCGCCGAGATGTTCACGCGCGGAGCCCACGCCACGTGCGCGAGGTCCCGGTCGATCTCCTTCTCGAGCTGCTCACGGCGGTCCTCGTCCACCTTGTCCCACTTGTTGAACGCCACCACGAGGGCGCGGCCGGACTCGAGCGCCATCTGCAGGATGCGCACGTCCTGCTCCGAGATGACCGAGGGGGCCTCCAGGAGGACCACGGCCACCTCGGCCCGGTCCAGGGCGGACGCGGTGCGCAGGGAGGCGTAGTAGTCCGCCCCGTGCGCCATGTGCTGGCGGCGGCGGATGCCCGCCGTGTCCACGAAGCGCCACAGGCGCCCGCCGAGCTCGATCAGCTCGTCCACCGGGTCACGGGTCGTGCCCGCGAGGTCGTCCACCACCACGCGGTCGGAGCCCGCGAGCTTGTTCAGCAGGGAGGACTTGCCCACGTTCGGGCGGCCCACGAGGGCGATGCGGCGGGGGCCGCCACGCGGCACCAGGCCCCCGTGCGCCGACTCCTCGGGGAGCGCCTCGAGGGCGGCGTCCAGCAGGTCGGCCACGCCGCGGCCGTGCACGGCCGAGACGGGGTGGGGGTAGCCGAAGCCGAGGGACCACAGCGAGGCCGCCTCGGCCTCCTGCACCATGTCGTCCACCTTGTTGGCGGCCACGATCACGGGGCGGTCCTTGCGACGCAGCATGGTCACCACGGCCTCGTCGGTGGAGGTCATGCCCACGGTGGAGTCCACCACGAACACCACGGCGTCGGCCACGTCCACCGCCAGCTCGGCCTGCTCGGCCACGCGGCGGTGGATGCCCTTCGCGTCGTGCTCCCAGCCGCCGGTGTCCACCACGGTGAAGGTGCGGCCGTTCCACTCCGCCTCGTAGGAGACGCGGTCACGGGTCACTCCCGGCACGTCCTCCACCACGGCCTCGCGGCGGCCGATGATGCGGTTCACGAGGGTGGACTTGCCCACGTTGGGGCGGCCCACGATCGCGAGCACCGGGGGCACGGGCGCATCGGGCTCGAGGTCGTCGTCCACGTCCCAGTCGCCCAGGAGCGCGGCGTCCTCGTCGTCCAGCTCGTAGTCGGCCAGGCCGGCGCGCAGCGAGGCGGCCCGCGCGGCGGCCTCCTCGTCGCTCATCGCGGCGAGGCGCTCGGCCACCTTGTCGTCGCCCGCGGGCGTGTACTCGTCGTCCTCGGGGCGGTTCTGCGGGTTCTCGCTCATCGTCCCTGTCCCTTCTCGGCCGGGCGCGCCCCACGGGCTGCCTCCCCGGCCTGTTCCTCGACGGCGGCCATCACGGCCGCCACGGTCTGCTCGAAGTCGAGCTCGGTGGAGTCCACGAGCACCACGCCCTCGGCGGGGCGGTCGAACGTGGAGACGGCGGCGTCGCGCGCATCGCGCCCGACCACCTGGCGATTCAACGTGCCGGCGTCGACGCCGGGCTCGCCGGCGGCGGCCAGCTGGCCGGAGCGGCGGGCCGTGCGCACGGCCTCGGAGGCCGTCAGCAGGACGCGGGCGTGGGCATCGGGGGCCACCACGGTGGTGATGTCCCGACCCTCGGCCACCATGCGCCCGGCGCCCGCGATGGCCGCGCGCTGGCGGCGGCGCAGCTCCTCACGCACGGGGATGACGACGGCCACGGTGGAGACGACGTCGGTCACCTCGGCACCGCGGATGGCCTCGGTGATGTCCGCCTCGCCCACGAGCACGACGTCCTCGTCCGGGTGGGTCGACTGGGTCAGCGGCATGGTGCGCGCCGCCTCGAGGATGGCCTCGGGGTCGGCGAGGTCCACCCCGGAGTCCAGGCAGTGCCACGCCACGGCGCGGTACATCGCCCCCGTGTCCAGGTAGGCGGCGCCCAGGCGCCGGGCCACCTCGCGGGACACGGAGGACTTGCCGGACCCGGAGGGGCCGTCGACGGCCACCACGAGGGGCGCGGCGTCCGTGCGCGCGGCCTCGGCCGCGCGGGCGTGCTCAGCGGTGTTCTCGGTCATCCTCAGACCACCTTCCATCCGGCGTCGGCCAGTGCCGACACGAGTTCGTCCTTGCATCCGGGCAGCACGGACACGTCCACCATGCCCGCCCGATGCCCGGAGGCGTGCTCGAGGCGCAGGTCCTCCACGTTGACGCCCGTGCGGCCGACGGCCTCCAGGAGCGCTGCGATCTGGCCCGGGGCGTCGTCGACGACCACGGTCACCACGGCGAACGCCTGAGGCGGCGTCCCGTGCTTGCCGGGGATGCGGGCCCGGCCCGCGTTCCCCTCGGCGATGAGCCGGGCGATCCCCAGGCGCGCGCCCGGCGCCGCCGGCTCCTCGAGCACGTCGAGCAGGCCGTCCAGGTCGTCCCGGAGGCTGCGCAGGGCAGGCATGATCCGCTCGGCGTTGCCCGCCAGGATCTGCACCCACAGCTGCGGGTCCGACGCGGCGATCCGGGTGGTGTCCCGCAGCCCGTTGCCCGCGAGCGCGAGCGACGCGTCCGCGGTGTCCTGCAGTCGCGCCGCCACGAGGGAGGCCGCGATCTGGGGGAGGTGCGAGATCAGGGCCACCGCCTCGTCGTGCGCCTGCGCGTCCATGCGGGACGGGGTCGCCTTCAGGACGCGGGCGAGAGCCTCCCCCGCCGCCAGGGCCGTCGGCGCGGTCGTGGGCTCGGGGCACAGCACCCACGGGCTTGCCGTGAACAGCGTCCCGCGGGCGGCCACGGGGCCCGAGCGCTCGGAGCCGGCCATGGGGTGGGTGCCCAGGTGGCGATCGGCGTCGGCGGCGGAGATCTCCCCGCGCTCCACGGCCTCCCGCACCGCGCGGGCCACGCCCTCCTTGACGGAGGCGATGTCCACCACGACGGCGCCCGGCCAGCGCCGCAGCGAGTCCACCACGACGGCGGCCGTCACGTCCGGCGGCGCCGCCACCACCACGAGGACGGGCGGGGTGTCCCGGAGGGCGTCGCCGTCGAGGTCCACCGCGACGCCGGCCCCGATGTCCTGGGCCACGCCGCTCGCCGAGGGCGAGGGGTCGTGGAGGAGCACGGTGGACCCGGCCGCGCTGAGGCCGATGCCGATCGAGGTGCCGAGCAGGCCCGTGCCGCGGATGAGCACGGGATCCGGGACGCCGACCGCGGCGGCGGGCGCCTCGGCGGTGCTCACAGCCCGACCAGGGCCTTGAGGTGGCCCAGCTCCTGCTGCGAGAGCGGACGGACGCTGCCCTGCTTCTGGTCGCCCAGGAGGATCGGGCCCACCTTCACGCGGACGAGACGCTCCACGGGGTGGCCGATCTCCTGGAAGAGGCGGCGCACGATCCGGTTCTTGCCCGAGTGCAGGACGACCTCGACGAGCACGTGGCCCGGCGTCGAGTCCACGAGCTTGAAGGAGTCCACCTTGGCGATGCCGTCCTCGAGCTCGATGCCCTCGCGCAGGCGGTTGGACACGCCCTTCGCGAGCGGGCCGCGCGTCTGCACCACGTAGGTCTTGGGGACCTCGTAGCTGGGGTGGGTGAGGCGGTTGGCCAGCTCGCCGTCGTTGGTGAGGAGCAGCAGCCCCTCGGTCTCGTTGTCCAGGCGGCCCACGTGGAAGAGGTGCTCCTGGCCCGGCTTGAGGTACGTGGCGATCGAGGGACGGGCCTCGGGGTCGATCATCGTGGAGATGACGCCGCGGGGCTTGTTGAAGACGAGGTACTGACGGGAGGTGTCCGTCTGCACCGTGATGCCGTCCACGCGGATCACGGCGGAGCGGGGCTCCACGCGGACGCCGGGCTCGGTGACGATCTTGCCGTTGACCTCCACGCGGCCCTCGGCGATCAGGTCCTCGCACACGCGACGGGACGCGACGCCGGCCGAGGCCAGCACCTTCTGGAGGCGCTCGCCGTCCTCGGTGTGGACGCCCGTGAGGTCCGCGGCCTTCGCGCGGGCGGCGCCGGCGCCGCGGCCGCGACGCCCGCGGGGGCGCTCGACGGCGTTCTCGTCGAAGGGGGCCTCGTCCTGCGGACGGGCGGCGGCCCCGCGGCGGGGGCCGATCTGACGCTGGAAGTCGCGCTCCTGGAACGGGCCGCCTCGTCGTCCGACGGCGGGGGTTCGTCCGGAGCCTCGCGGCTTGCGGGAGTTCATGGGAGGGTGCTTCCTTCCGGGAGGCGTTCGACCGCAGATCGGCCGCCAGGGGCCGGAATGCGGAGGGGTTCACGCGGCGGTTCGCACGCGTGCACCCTCCATTGTCGCAGATCCCGGACGCTCAGCGGATCACGGGGCGCCGCCGCGGCTGATGAGCTCGCGGGCGAGCTGGCGGTAGGCCCGGGCGCCGTCGTGGTTCTCGGCGTAGCTGGTGATCGGCGTGGCGGCCACGGTCGCGTCGGCGAACTTGATGGAGCGCTTGATCACGGTCTCGAACACCTTGTCCCCGAAGCCGGCCACGAGCGAGCCCACGACCTCCTTCGAGTGGAGGGTGCGCTGGTCGAACATCGTGGCCAGCACGCCGTCGATCTCCAGGTCAGGGTTGAGCCGATCCTGGACCTTCTCGATGGTCTCCACGAGCAGCGCGACGGCGCGCAGCGCGAAGAACTCCGCGGTGAGCGGGATGATCACGCCGTGGGAGGCCGTCAGCGCGTTCACGGTGAGCAGGCCGAGGGAGGGCTGGCAGTCGATGAGGACCACGTCGTAGTCGTCGCGCACCTGGCGCAGGGCCCGGTCGAGCACCTGCTCCCGGGCCACCTCGTTCACGAGCTGCACCTCCGCGGCCGAGAGGTCGATGTTGGCCGGCAGCAGGTCCATGTTCTCGAAGGGGGTCCGCAGGATCGCGTCCCGCGCCGTCACGGAGCGCTCCATGAGCACGTTGTACACGGTGGTGTCGAGCTCGTGGGGGCTCGCGCCGAGGCCCGCGGAGAGCGCGCCCTGGGGATCGAAGTCCACCATGAGCACTCGGCGCCCGTACCCGGCGAGGGCGGCGCCCAGGTTGATGGTCGACGTCGTCTTCCCGACGCCGCCCTTCTGGTTCACCATCGAGATGATGCGGGCCGGGCCGTGGCCCTCCAGGGGCGCAGGCTCGGGGAACTCGTGCTTGGGGCGGCCGGTGGGGCCGATCACGGGCTCCCCGTGGATGGTCATGACGGGGGTGGGTTCCTTCGAGGTCACGGCGGTGCCGGCTCCTTCCACGGGGGGTGTGGCGCCCTGCCGGCGCCTCGCCCGGTCACGGGCGCGCGGCTGCCGTCGGCGCGATGCTCGCCCTCCACCCTAGTGCCTGGGCGGAGACGCCGAGGGGCCGAGGGCAGCAGCCCCCGGCCCCTCCGCGACGGCGGCGCGTGCGCCATCCGGTCAGCGGCGCGTCGCCTCGTCCGGGATCGCGGTGTGCAGGCTCGACCCGGGGTGGCCCTCGAACGCCTGCTCGGCGGCCGTGGGCGACTCGACGACGTCGTGACCGACCACGGAGGCCTCGTCGAACTTCACCTCGCCGGCGAGGACGGCGCGCGCGCGCTCCCCGTCGAGCTCCCCGACCCAGCGGCCGATGAGGAGGGTGGCCACGGCGTTGCCGGTGAAGTTGGTGAGCGCGCGGGCCTCGGACATGAACTTGTCGATGCCCACGATCACGCCCATGCCGCCGAGCAGCTCGGGGCGGTGCGCCTGCAGGCCGGCGGCCAGGGTGGCCAGGCCGGCGCCCGTCACGCCGGCGGCGCCCTTGGAGGCGATGATCATGAAGAGCAGCAGGCCGACCTGCTCGCCGAGGTTCATCTCCATCCCCATCGCGTTGGAGACGAAGAGGGCGGCCATCGTCAGGTAGATGGCGGTGCCGTCCAGGTTGAAGGAGTAGCCGGTGGGCACGGTCACGCCGACCACGGACTTGTGCACGCCGGCGTGCTCCATCTTGGCGATCAGGCGCGGCAGGGCGGACTCGGAGGAGCTCGTGGCGAAGATGAGCAGGTACTCGCGGCCCAGGTACTTCATGAGCGAGAAGATGCTCAGGCCCGTGACCACCTTCAAGAGGGTGCCCAGGATCAGGGTGATGAACAGGATGCAGGTCAGGTAGAACGAGCCCATCAGCAGGAGCATGGCGCCGATCGCGGACCAGCCCGTGGACCCGACGACGGCGGCGATCGCCCCGAAGGCGCCGATGGGAGCGATCCACATGATCATCATGAGGATGCGGAACACGACGCCCTGGATGAGCGTGAGGCCGCGCAGCAGCGGCGCGCCGGCCGGGCCCATCTGCTGCAGCGCGAAGCCCACGAGCAGCGCCACGAACAGCACGGGGAGCACGGGCACGGAGCCCGGGATGATGTCCAGCAGGAACTTGACCGTGGAGTCCATCTCCGGCTTGGGGGCGCTCGGGTCATAGGGCTTCAGGGCCAGGCCCTCGCCCGGGTGCACGAAGTTGCCGACCACGAGGCCGATGGCCAGGGCGAAGGTGGACATCGTGATGAAGTAGAGCAGCGCGATGCCGCCGACCTTGCCGACGGTGGCGGCCTTGGCGATCGAGCCGATGCCGAGCACGATCGTGCAGAAGATGACCGGGCCGATCATCATCTTGATGAGGGAGACGAAGCCGTCGCCCAGGGGCTTGAGGGACTTGCCGAACTCCGGGAACAGCAGGCCCACGAGGGCGCCGAGGACCACCGAGGCGATCACGGAGATGTAGAGCCAGTGGGTGCGGTCCTTCGGCTGCTTCGCCGTGGGCGGTGCGGCGGCGGTCGAGTGCGCCATGGGCACGGTCCTTTCAGAGAGTGCGAGAGATGTCAAGGATCACCCTAAGATGAGATGAGCGCCACTTCGGCCACGCACGGCATTGCGACGGGGGCGGGAGAGGCCGGCCGGCCTTCCCACCCCCGTCACGGCGCGTGCCCTCGACGCGGCCTCAGCGCTGCGGGTGCAGGAGCCGGCGCAGATCGTCCAGGACGGAGGCGTCCTCGATCGTGGAGGGCACCGTGTACTCCTCGCCGTCCGCCATCTGGCGCATGGTCTTGCGCAGGATCTTGCCGGAGCGGGTCTTGGGCAGGGCGTCCACGATCGCGACGTCGCGGAAGTCGGCCACGGGGCCCACGCCCCGCCGCACCGCCTGGCGCAGCTCCTCGAGGAGCGCGGCCTCCGCCGGGGAGCCCGGCTCCGGCGTCTCCACCCCGGACTTGAGCACCACGTAGCCGAAGGGGCGCTGGCCCTTGAGCGGATCCGCGAGCCCGACGACGGCACACTCCGCCACGGCCGGGTGCGCGGCGAGCGCCGCCTCGAGGACGCCTGTGGAGAGGCGGTGCCCGGACACGTTGATGACGTCGTCGGTGCGGCCCAGGACGAACACGTAGCCGTCCTCGTCCACGAGGCCCGAGTCGCCCGTCGCGTAGTGGCCCTCGAAGGCGGAGAGGTAGGAGTCGATGTACCGCTGGTCGTCGCCCCACAGGGTGGGCAGGGTGCCCGGGGGCAGAGGCAGGCGCACCGCGATGTTCCCCTCCTCTCCGGGGCCCACCGGCTCGCCCAGGCCGTCCAGCACCACGAGGTCGAATCCGGGCGAGGGCACGGACGAGGAGCCGATCTTCACGGGCAGCTCCTCCAGCCCCACCGGGTTCGCGGCGATCGCCCAGCCCGTCTCCGTCTGCCACCAGTGGTCGATGACCGGCATGCCCAGCAGGCCCTCGATCCAGCGCTGGGTCTCCGGGTCCAGGCGCTCGCCGGCGGCGTAGAAGTGCGCGAGCGTGCTGAGATCGTGCTCCTTCATGAGCGCGCCCTCGGGGTCCTGACGGCGGATGGCGCGCAGCGCGGTGGGGGCCGTGAAGAAGGAGCGGACGCCGTGGTCCTCGATCAGGCGCCAGAACGCCCCCGCATCGGGCGTGCCCACGGGCTTGCCCTCGTACATGACGGTGGTCGCCCCGGCCAGCAGCGGACCGTAGACGATGTAGGAGTGGCCCACCACCCAGCCCACGTCCGAGGCGGTGCACATGGCCTGGTCCGGGCCGACGTCGTAGATGTTCTCCATGGTCCACCGCAGGGCCACGGCGTGTCCGCCGTTGTCCCGGACCACACCCTTGGGCCTGCCCGTGGTCCCGGAGGTGTAGAGCACGTAGAGCGGATCGGTGGCGGCGACGTCCACGCAGGCGGCCGGCTCAGCGGCGGCCACGGCCTCGTCCCAGT
The DNA here is from genome assembly GCF_040702705.1 of Micrococcus sp. NPDC078436. Lineage (NCBI taxonomy): Bacteria > Bacillati > Actinomycetota > Actinomycetes > Micrococcales > Micrococcaceae > Micrococcus > Micrococcus sp. NPDC078436. Next base: position 208,759 of record NZ_JBFBLX010000002.1, read on the forward strand.
CCTTCCACGCCGCTCCCCCACGCTCGGCGACGTCGGCCAGCGCGGTCTCGAAGCCGTCGCGGTGGTGGACGAGGACCGTCCGCACCGGGTGCGAAGCCGTCTCGAGCGCCTCGGCGACGGCGGGCAGGTACTCCACGCGGCGCTTCGGCTCGATGCCGCCCGAGCACGTCAGCACGACGTCGGGCGCGGCGTCGTCGATGCGGGCGGCGAGCTCGCGCGGGGCGAAGCCGCCGAAGACCACCGAGTGGACGGCGCCGAGGCGGGCGCACGCGAGCATCGCGACGGGCGCCTGCGGGATCATCGGCAGGTAGACGAGCACGCGGTCCCCCTTGCCCACCCCCTGGGCCGCGAGGGCGCCCGCGAGCGCGGCCACCTCGTCCCGCAACTGCGCGTAGGTGTAGCGGGTGACCGTGCCGGTCATCGCCGAGTCGTGGACCAGCGCGAGCGCGTCGCCGCGGCCGGCGTCCACGTGGCGGTCCAGGCAGTTGTGGGCGGTGTTCAGGACGCCGTCCGGGAACCAGCGGTGCAGGGGCGCGTTCGAGGAGTCGACCGCGCGCGTGGGCGGGGTGGTCCAGTCGATCGCCTGGGCGGCCTCGAGCCAGAACCCCTCCGGGTCGGCGAGGGAGCGGGCGTGGACGTCTGCGTAGGAGCTGCGGGTGCCGGGGGCCGGGGATGCGTCGGGAGTCGCCATGCCGCGATCGTAGTGCGCCACATCACAGAGATCAAGGGTTTCTGTATACATGTTCTCGCAACGGCAGGCCTGATTGAGAACACCGAGGCGATTCTCAGGCGCATTCACCCCGATGGGGCCTTGGCGGTGGGGGGTGCCCGTGTATACACTTCTGGCATGCGAGCGAGTGAGCGGGCCTACCAGACGCTGAGGACGGAGATCCTCGACTGGTCCCTGCCGCCCGGCGCCGGGCTCGCCGAGGTCGAGCTGGCCGAGCGGCTGGGGATCTCCCGCACCCCGGTCCGGGAGGCCATCTCCCGGCTCGTCGCGGACGGCCTGGCCGAACAGGCCACGGGGCGCGGCGCCGTCGTGGCCGACATCTCCCTCGAGCAGGCGGACCAGCTGTTCGAGCTGCGGATCGCGCTCGAGTCCCTCCTCGCCCGGCGAGCCGCCCAGCGGGCGACGGACGAGGCGGCCGAGTCGCTGGCCGATCTGGCCGAGCGGTTCGCGGCCGCCGCGCCGTCCCTGCGCGCGGGGTCCGACCCGACCGCCTACTACGCGATGACGTCCGAGCTGGACGCCTCGCTCGACGCCGCGGCGGACAACCCGTACCTCGTCTCGACCCTGCGGACGCTGCGCCTGCACCTCGCGCGCCTGCGCCGGCTCGCGGCGAACGACCCGGCACGCCTGGCCACCTCCGCCGAGGAGCACGCGGACATCGCGTCCGCCGTCGCCTCCGGCGCCGCCGACCTGGCCGAGGCCACCACCCGCGTCCACCTGCACCACGCCTTCCACCACCTCACCCGGAGCCGTCGCGACGACGCCGGGGCCCTGCTGACCCCCACCGAAGGAGACCGACCATGAAGAACCACCACGTCCGCGTCCACCGCTCCGAGGAGAACCTCGAGCGCAAGGACCAGCTCGCCATGAAGCTCGCCGAGGTCGCCGTGGACCCGGTGGAGATCCTCCCGGAGGTGGAGGAGATGATCGTCAACCGCATCATCGACAACGCCTCCGTCGCCGTCGCCTCGCTCAAGCGCGGCCCGATCGTCGCCGCCCGCGCCCAGGCGCTCGCCCACCCCGCCTCCACCGGCGGCGAGGGCGCCACCGTGTTCGGCATCGACCAGAAGGTCTCCCCCGAGTGGGCGGCCTGGGCCAACGGCGTGGCCGTGCGCGAGCTCGACTACCACGACACGTTCCTGGCCGCCGAGTACTCCCACCCCGGCGACAACATCCCGCCGATCCTCGCGGTCGCCCAGCACACGGGCCGCTCCGGCAAGGACCTCGTGCGCGGCATCGCGACCGGCTACGAGGTGCAGGTGGACCTCGTGAAGTCCATCAACCTGTACGGCCACAAGATCGACCACGTCGCGCACATCGGCCCTTCGGCCTCCGCCGGCATCGGCACGCTCCTCGGCCTCGACGCCGAGACGATCTTCCAGGCCATCGGCCAGGGCCTGCACACGACGACGGCCACCCGCCAGTCCCGCAAGGGGGAGATCTCCACGTGGAAGGCCCACGCCCCGGCCTTCGCCGGCAAGATGGCCGTCGAGGCCGCGGACCGCGCGATGCGCGGCCAGACCTCCCCCGTGCCGATCTACGAGGGCGAGGACGGTGTCATCGCGTGGATGCTCGACGGCCCGGACGCCTCCTACGAGGTCCCGCTGCCCGAGAAGGGCGAGCCCAAGCGCGGCATCCTGGACACCTACACCAAGGAGCACTCCGCGGAGTACCAGGCGCAGGCCTGGATCGACCTCGCCCGCAAGCTGCACGGCGAGCACCCCGAGGCCACGGACCCGAAGAACGTGGCGTCCGTGCTGATCAAGACCTCGCACCACACCCACAACGTCATCGGCTCCGGCGCGAACGACCCCCAGAAGTACGACCCGACGGCGTCCCGCGAGACCCTCGACCACTCGATCCCCTACATCTTCACGGTGGCCCTCCAGGACGGCGCGTGGCACCACGTGGACTCCTACGCCCCGGAGCGCGCCGCGCGCCCGGACACCGTGGAGCTGTGGCACAAGGTCACCACGGTGGAGGATCCCGAGTGGACCCGCCGGTACCACTCCCTCGACCTGTCCGAGAAGGCGTTCGGCGGCGCCGTGGAGATCACGCTGACCGACGGCACCGTCATCACGGACGAGATCGCTGTGGCCGACGCGCACCCGCTCGGCGCGCGCCCGTTCTCCCGCGAGCAGTACATCCAGAAGTTCCGCACCCTCGCCGAGGGCATCGTCACGCCCGAGGAGCAGGACCGCTTCCTCGCGGCCGCCCAGCGCGTGTCCGAGCTGGAGGCCGGTGAGCTGGACCAGCTCAACGTCAAGGCCGACCCGGCCTACCTGTCCGAGGCCGACCTGGCCGCCGCTCCGAAGGGCCTCTTCTGATGCTGTACTCCACCAAGACCGCCGAGCAGAAGCGCAGGGACCTCCGCGAGACCCTCGCGAAGGGCGGCGCGCAGCAGTTCCCCGGCGCGTTCACCCCGCTCACCGCGAAGCTCATCGAGGAGAAGGGGTTCCCGGGCGTCTACATCTCCGGAGCCGTGCTCGCCAATGAGCTCGGCCTGCCCGACGTCGGGCTGACCACGCTGACCGAGGTGGCCCAGCGCGGCGGGCAGATCGCCCGCCTCACGGACCTGCCCTGCCTGATCGACGCGGACACGGGCTTCGGCGAGCCGATGAACGTGGCCCGCACCGTGCAGGAGCTCGAGAACGCCGGACTCGCCGGATGCCACATCGAGGACCAGTTCAACCCGAAGCGGTGCGGCCACCTCGACGGCAAGAACATGGTGGACCTGGACACCGCCGTCAAGCGCATCGCCGCTGCGGTGGACGCCCGCCGGGACCCGAACTTCCTCATCATGGCGCGCACCGACCTGCGCGCCGTCGAGGGCCTGGACGCCGCGATCGCCCGCATGAAGGCGCTCGTGGAGGCCGGCGCGGACGCGATCTTCCCGGAGGCGCTCAAGGACATCTCCGAGTTCGAGACCGTGTGCCGCGAGCTCGCCCCGCTCGGCGTGCCCGTGCTGGCCAACATGACCGAGTTCGGCAAGTCCGAGCTGTTCACCCGTGAGCAGCTGGCGGAGGCGGGCGTGGCCATGGTCATCTACCCGGTGACCCTGCTGCGCTCCGCGATGGGCGCCGCCGAGCGTGTGCTCGACGCGATCTCGTCCGAGGGCACCCAGCAGTCGCAGGTGGAGCACATGCTCACCCGCGCCCGCCTGTACGAGCTCGTGGACTACGAGGCCTACAACGCCTTCGACACCGGCATCTTCAACTTCGACGTGCCGACCACGGACATCGAGTCCAACAACGCCACTCTCTGACCGTCACCGTTGACACCACCGCGGCCCGCCCGCCCGGGCGGGCCGCCTCTCCTCTAGGAGGCACATCATGACCGAGACCGAGATCAAGAAGGGCCTGGCCGGCGTCGTCGTGGACACCACGGCGGTCTCCAAGGTCAACCCCGAGACCAACTCCCTGCTCTACCGCGGCTACCCCGTGCAGGACCTCGCGGCGAGCCTGCCGTTCGAGGCCGTCGCGCTGCTGCTCTGGACCGGCGAGCTGCCCTCGGACGAGGAGCTCTCCGAGTTCGAGCGCTTCGAGCGCGCCCACCGCGCCCTGGACCCGAAGGTGAAGGCCGCGATCGACCTGCTCCCCACGGACTGCCACCCCATGGACGTGGGCCGCACCGCCGTGTCCGTGCTGGGCGCCAACCACCCGAAGGCGGAGGACTCCTCCCCGGAGGCCGAGCTGGAGAAGGCCAAGGCGCTGTTCGCGGCGTTCCCGGCCGTCGTCGCCTACGACCAGCGCCGCCGCCGCGGCCAGGACGTCGTGGAGCCCCGCGAGGACCTGGACTACTCGCAGAACTTCCTCTGGATGACGTTCGCCGAGGAGGCCGCCCCCGAGGTGGTGGACGCGTTCCGCGTCTCGATGGTGCTCTACGCCGAGCACTCCTTCAACGCGTCCACCTTCACGGCGCGCGTCATCACCTCCACGCTCTCCGACCTGCACTCGGCCGTGACCGGCGCGATCGGCGCGCTCAAGGGCCCGCTGCACGGCGGCGCGAACGAGGCCGTCATGCATACCTTCGACGAGATCGGCATCCGCAAGGAGGAGTCCCGCGAGGACGCCGCCGCCCGGTCGAAGGCGTGGATGGAGGACGCGCTGGCCCAGAAGAAGAAGGTCATGGGCTTCGGGCACCGCGTGTACAAGAAGGGCGACTCCCGGGTGCCCACCATGAAGGCCGCGCTGGACCGCATGATCGAGCACTACGGCCGCGCCGAGATGCTCGGCCTGTACGACGGTCTCGAGCAGGCCATGGACGAGGCGAAGCAGATCAAGCCGAACCTCGACTACCCGGCCGGCCCGACCTACCACCTCATGGGCTTCGACACCGAGATGTTCACGCCGATCTTCATCGCCGCGCGCATCACCGGCTGGACCGCTCACATCATGGAGCAGCGCGCCTCCAACGCGCTGATCCGCCCCCTCTCGGCCTACGACGGCCCCGAGCAGCGCGAGCTGCCCCAGCAGTGAGCACCCCCTCGCCGCAGAGTGGTCACGACACGCCGTCTGCACGAACGGCACACGGCGTGTCGTGACCAGCCTGCGGGGTCAGATCCAGGGCCGCGGCCGGACCGGCCGTCACGACCTGACCCACGACGACGGCGGGTCGCCCCCCACACGGGAGGCGGCCCGCCGTCGTCGTGCCGGCCCGGGTCAGCGTGCGCGGATCAGCGTGCCCGCGGGTGCGCCGTGGCGTAGACCTCGCGCAGCGACTCGACGGTGACGAGCGTGTACACCTGCGTGGTGGTGACGGAGGCGTGGCCGAGCAGCTCCTGCACGACGCGCACGTCCGCGCCGCCGGCCAGCAGGTGTGTGGCGAAGCAGTGGCGCAGCGTGTGCGGGGAGACCTCGGCGTCGATCCCGGCGCGCTCCGCCGCTCGCTTCAGCACGGCCCATGCGGACTGCCGGGAGAGCCGCCCGCCGCGCCGGTTCACGAACAGCGCGGGCGAGGAGGCCGTCGCCCCGCCCACCATCGCGGGCCGGCCCCGCACGAGCCACGCCTCGAGGGCCTCGGACGCGTACGAGCCGACGGGCACCACGCGCTCCTTCGAGCCCTTGCCGAACAGGCGCACCACGGGCTGGCCGCCGTCGCCGTCCTCGACGCCCCTGAGCCCCACGACGTCGTCCACGTCCAGGCCGACGACCTCGGAGATGCGCGCTCCGGTGCCGTACAGGAACTCCAGCAGGGCGCGGTCGCGCAGCCCAGCCGGGGTGTCCACGGAGACGGACTCGAGCAGCGCGGTCACCTGCTCCACGGGCAGCGCCTTCGGGAGGCGGGCACCGGGCCGCGGGGGGTGGACGTCCCGCGCGGGGTCGGACTCGGTGATCCCCTCGAGCGCCCAGAACCGATGCAGGCCGCGCACCGCGGCGAGCACCCGCGCGGCCGAGCGCACCGCGAGGGGACGGCCGCCGTCGGCTCCGGAGCCGAGCGCCTGGAGGAAGCCGGAGACGTGCCCCGGCTCCACGGCGCGCGGCTCGTTGATGCCGTGTGCGTCCAGCCAGGCCCGGTAGCGCTCGAGGTCGCGCCGGTACGCGGCCAGCGTGTTCGCGGCCAGTCCCCGCTCGACGGCGAGGTGGTCCAGATGTCGCCGGATCGGGGCCGCGAGCGGCGAGGGTGCGTCGGGTTCGCGCCCGGTCTCGCCGGGCCCGCCCTGTCCCCCCGGGCCGCCGGCCGTCGTCGTCCTCGCCGCGTTCACGCGGGCCAGTCCGCCCCCGGGCCCTGCCGGTCCGGCACGAACGGGGCGTCCACGGGGCGCAGCCGCCGCCAGCCGCGCGCGCGGTGCGCCTGGAGGGCGAGCACGGCCACCACGGTGGAGGGGTTGTGCACCCGTCCGTCGAGGACGGCGTCGACGACCTCGTCCACGCCCACCCAGGCCAGCGGCATGTCGGCCTCCTCGTCGGTGCGGGCGAAGCGCTCCTCCTCCCCCACCTCGCGCACCTTCCGGGCGAGGAACACGCGGATGGCCTCGGTGGAGCCGCCCGGGGTGGTGAAGTAGTCCACGAGGGTGTGCCACTCGTCGGCGCGCAGGTCCGCCTCCTCGTGCAGCTCGCGCACGGCGACCTCGTGGAGCGCCTCGCCGTCCACGTCCCGCAGCCCGGCCGGGATCTCCCACAGCTCCATGCCCACGGGGTGCCGGTACTGCCGCACGAGGGCGACCTGCTCCTGCGGTCCGGCCCCGGTCATGGCGGTGCGCAGGGCCAGCACGGCGACGGCGCCGGGGTGCACCATGAGCTCGCGCGTGATCGGCTCGACCTCCTTCTCGGCCGGGTCCAGCCGGAAGGTCTCGCGGGCGATGTCCCACACGCGCCCCTCGAACACGGTCTTGGCCTTCTTCACCTTGCGCGGGACGTGCAGGTCGCGCAGCGGGGCGCGGCCCGCGGCGGCGGGGATCTCAGGCATCGTCGTCCTCCTCGTGGGTGCGGGATTCGAGCAGCTCTCGGGCGTGGGCCCGGGCGGCCGCGGAGTCCCCGTGGCCGGCCAGCATGCGGGCCAGCTCCTCGACGCGTTCCTCCTCGCTGAGGGTCACGACGTCGGAGACGGTCACGCCCGCTCCGGGATCCGAGTTCTTCTCCACGCGCACGTGGCGGTCCGCGTAGGCGGCCACCTGGGGCAGGTGGGTCACGGCGATCACCTGCACGTGGCGGGCCAGGCGGGCCAGGCGGGCGCCGATGCGCACGGCGGCCTCGCCGCCCACGCCGGCGTCGACCTCGTCGAAGACGAAGGTGGGCACCGGGTCCGTGGCGGCCAGGACGACCTCGAGCGCGAGCATCACGCGGCTCAGTTCGCCGCCCGAGGCGCCGCGGCCCAGTGGACGCGGCTCGGAGCCGGCGTGCGGGCGCAGCGCGAGGGCCACCTCCTCCGCGCCGTGCGGTCCGAGCTCCTCCCCGGGCAGGGGGGTGAGGCCCACGTGGAAGGACGCGTCCGGCATGAACAGGGCGTGCAGCTCCTCGGTGACGGCCGCCTCCAGCTGCTCGGCGGCGGCGGCGCGCAGGGCGCTGAGCTCCGCGGCGCGCTCGCGCAGGACGGCGTCCAGGCGGGCGAGCTCCGCGTCGAGCTCCTCGAGGCGGCCGGTGTCTCCCTGCAGCTCGTCGAGGCGCGGGCGCTGCGTCTCGGCCCACGCCACGACGTCCGTGAGCTCGGGCCCGTAGAGGCGCTGGAGACGGGTGAGCTCGGCCAGCCGGGACTGGGCGGCGTCGAGGTCTCCGGCGGCGTCGGCGTCGAGGTCGGCGCCGTAGCCCGCGAGGTCCCCGGCGATGTCCGTGAGCACGAGGGAGGCCTCGGCCAGGCGCGCCGCCGCGGCCTCGAGGTCCGCGTCCTTCCCGGGGGCGGCCGCCAGGGCCTGCCGGGCCGCCTCCACGAGAGCCACGGCCCCGGGGATCTCCTCGGCGGCGTCCACGTCGCCGCCCGTCAGGTGGGCATACGCGGTGCCGGAGGCGGCGCGCAGCTCCTCGACGTCCTCGAGGCGGCGGATCCGCGTCCGCAGCTCCTCGTCCTCCCCCGCGGCCGGCTGGGCGAGGTCGATCTCCTCGAGGGAGCGCTGCAGGGCCTCGGCCTCGCGGGCGCGCTCCTGCTGGTGGGTGCTGAGCTCGTCGCGTTCACGGCGGGCGGCGCTCCACGCCGCGTGGTCGCTGCGGTAGGCGGCGAGCACGGCCTGCAGCGGCGGCCCGCCGAACGCGTCGAGGGCGCGCCGCTGGGCCTGCGCGCTCTGCAGGCGCACCTGGTCGTTCTGGCCGTGCACGGCGACGAGCGTGGAGCCGATCTCGGAGAGCAGCCCCACCGGGACCGTGCGTCCTCCCGCGCTCGCGCGGGACCGGGTGCCGTCCCCGGACGCGGTCACGGAACGGCTGAGCACCAGGTCGCGCACCCCGGCCTCGTCCGCCTCGTCGACGACGGCGCCGGCCCCCTCCGCGAGCGCCAGCGCCGCGTGCCCCTCGGGGACGCGGACCTCGGCATCCACCGCGGCGCACCTGGCGCCGCGCCGGACCACGCCGGCGTCGGCCCGCGCGCCCAGCAGCAGGCCGAGCGCGGTGACCACCATGGTCTTGCCGGCGCCGGTCTCACCGGTGACGACGGTGAAGCCGGGGTCCAGCTCCACGCTGGCCTCCCCGATCACCCCGAGACCGGAGATGCGCAGGACGTCGATCACGAGCCCTCCTCCGAGCGGCGCCACGGGCGGCCCTCTTCCCGGTGCCGCCGCAGCTCCTCCGGGGAGAGCACGGGCAGGCTGGCGGTGGCCGGGGCGACGACCTCAGGACGCGGACCCGCGTGCCGCGGCTCGACCGTCTCCACGGCATAGCCCGCGGCCGCGTCCCTCTCCTCGGCCGTCACGGGGCCACGCCACCCCTCGGTGGGCAGGCGGAACTTGCGCACGAGGCGCTCCGCGAAGGGGGTGGGGTTCAGCCGGGCCAGCCGCACCGGCTCCGCCGAGCGGGACACCTCGACCCGCGCCTGGGGCGGCAGCTCGACGGTGCGGCGGCCGTCGCACCACAGCACGCCGGTCTCCCGCGTGCGGGTCATGACGTCCACGGCGATCGTGCTGCGCGGGCCGACCACGCACGGCTTGGCGAAGAGGGCGTGGGCGCTGATGGGCACGAACAGCAGGGCCTCCACCCCGGGCCACACCACGGGACCGCCCGCGGAGAACGCGTAGGCGGTGGAGCCGGTCGGGGTGGCCAGGACGACACCGTCGCAGCCGAAGGCCGTCAGCGGCGAGTCGTCCACCGAGACGACGACCTCCAGCATGCGCTCCCGGTTCGACTTCTCGACGGAGGCCTCGTTCAGCGCCCACGTGCGGGCCACCTCGTGCCCGTCCACCCGGACCACGACGTCGAGCGCCATCCGCTCGATGACCACGTACGCCTCGTCCGCGATCGCCTGGACCGTGCGGTGCAGGTCGGTGCGCTCCGACTCGGCGAGGAAGCCGACGTGGCCGAGGTTGACGGCGAGGAGCGGGACCCCGTGCCCGCGCACGAAGTCGGCGGCGCGCAGCACCGAGCCGTCGCCGCCGAGCACGAGTCCGAGGGCGACGTCGGTCAGCGCGCAGTCCACGCCGAGGGTGAGGGGCGCGAAGCCGTCCGGCTCGTCGGCCGCCTCACGGATGGCCCGGATGTCCTGCTCGAGCATCACGGTGCTCAGGCCCTCGTCCGCGAGTGCCGCGGTGGCCTGGAGCGCCGCACTGATGGCGTCCTGCCGCCCGGTGTGGGCGAGCACGAGGACGCGGCGTGCGGGGTTCTGGGGCATGGTTCCTTCCGCGGGCGGACGGCGGGGTGGGGCGGGACGCGTCCGACCAGGATAACCAGGCGGGGCGGCCTCAGCCCCAGTCGACGGCCCGGGCGGTGCACAGCCGCTCCGCGTGCCCGGCCGCGTCGTCGGTGGAGGGCGAGGCGGCGGCGCGCAGGCGGAGGAAGAACTCCACGTTGCCGTCCTGGCCGGGCAGGCCCGAGCGGGCCACGCCGGTGGCCTCGAGCCCTGCGCGATGCGCCGCGGCCACCACGTCGGTCACCGCGCGCCGGCGCGCCGAGGGGTCCGTCACGACGCCGGTGCGCGGCAGCGCGGTCCGTCCCACCTCGAACTGGGGCTTCACCATGAGCAGCAGGTCGGCGTCGGGCGTGCACACGCCCGCGATGGCTCCCACCACGAGGCGCAGGGAGATGAAGGAGAGGTCGGAGACGACGAGCTCGACCGGCCCTCCCGTGTGCGCGGCCGTGAGATCGCGGACGTTCAGCCCCTCATGCACGGTCACCCGCTCGTCCGCCCGGATCTCGGCCGCCAGCTGGTCGTGGCCGACGTCGACGGCCACCACGGGGGCGGCCCCGCGTTCGAGGAGCACCTGGGTGAAGCCGCCCGTGGAGGCCCCGGCGTCGAGGGCGCGGCGCCCGGCGACCGCCACGTCCGGGAAGGCCGCGAGGGCGCTCACGAGCTTGTGGGCGGCACGGGACACGTACCGCGGGCCGTCGTCCACGAGGGCGAGCTCGACGCCGGGCCCCACGGGCTGGGCGGGACGGCGCACCGGCGTCCCGTCCGCCAGGACCTGGCCGGCGCGGATCAGGGCGGCGGCGTCCGTGCGGGAACGGGCGAGGCCCCGGGCGGCCAGGACGACGTCGGCGCGTCCGACCTCAGGCATCGGCCCCGAGCGCCTCGAGGAGGGCGGAGAGGTCCGCGACGATCCACGTGGGGCGGTCCCCCGCGGGCGCCGCCTCGGCCGTCGCACGCGTGTCGATGCCCGTGAGGACGAGGACGGTGTCGAAGCCGGCGGCGTTGCCCCCGCGGATGTCCGTGTCCAAGCGGTCTCCCACCACGAGGGGACGGGAGAGGCCGAGCGCGCGGGCAGCGCTGCGGAACAGGTGCGGCTCGGGCTTTCCGGCGGCCACAGGGGACGTGCCCGTCGCGTGGGCGACCGCCGCCACGAGGGCGCCGTTGCCGGGGGCGACGCCCTCGGCCCGGGGGATGGACCGGTCGAGGTTGGTCGCCACCCACGCGGCGCCGGCGGTGACGGCGTAGGCCGCCTCCGCGAGGTCGGACCACGCGAGGGAGGGGTCGAAGCCCTGGATGACGGCATCCGGGTGCTCGGCCGCGGACTCCACGAGGGTGTGGCCGCGCTCGGCCACGACCTCCCGCAGGTACGGCGACCCGACGACGAGCACACGGCCGGCCTGCGACCCGAGCGTCTCCCCGAGCAGGTCGGCCCCCGCAACGGCGGAGCCGAAGACCTGGGACGGCTCGGCGGGGATGCCCAGCGCGGTGAGGTGCTCGGCGACCGCCTCGGGGGCGCGCGAGGCGTTGTTGGTGACGAACGCGACCGGGACACCCCGGTCCTGCAGGGTGGTCAGGGTCTCGACCGCACCCGGGATCGCGGCGCCGCCGGCGTAGACGACCCCGTCGAGGTCGCAGAGCAGGCCGTCGTGTCCGTGGAGCACACCGTGGGCCGTCATCGGGCGTCGCCCTCCGCCGCCGCACCGTCCTCCGAGGCCCGATCTGCCGCGGGGACCTCGGCCGAGGCGTCCGCCGGAGCGTCGAAGAGGGCCATCTGTTCCGGGTCGTGGTCGATGGCGACCGAGGGAGCGGCCTCGTCGGTGTCCGCGGCATCGGGCACCGACGCCTCCTCGTGGGGGCTCGCGGGGCGAGGAGGACGGTCCTCGCGGCGGTCATCGGCGCGTCCGTGGCGGGCACCGCCCCGGTCGCCGGCCCGAGCACCCCGGTCGGGCTCCTCTGCCGGCTCCACCTCGATGTCCATGATCTCGGGCTCGGCGAACCCGCCGATGCCGAGCGCCTTCTCCGCCACACGGACGGAGCGCGCCCACAGGCGGGCCTCCTCGCGTCGGCCGAGGGCTGCCAGGACGTCGGCCTGCCGCTGGAAGAGGCGCGGAGAGAAGGGGTATCCGCGTCGGCGGTCCAGCTCGGGGATCTGGAGCGCGTCGTGGGCGCCCTGCAGGTCACCCAGGTCCTCGTGCACGCCGGAGACGACCATCACCAGCTCGACCCGGGCCTCACGGCTGAGCTCCACGGGGTCGACCTCAGCGGCCAGCTGCAGCGCCTTGTCGAGACGGCCGAGGGCCCGCTCGCTGTCCACCTGCGCCGCGATGTGGGTGTCGTCGCCGGTCATGCGACGGTAGGTGCGGAACTCGCGCAGGGCGTCGCCGTACTCCCCCGCCGCGTAGGCGGTGAGCGCGACGGCCTCGCGGACGCGGGAGAGGCGGCCGCCCTTGCGGGATGCGGCGAGGGCGTGCTGGAACGCCAGGGCCGGATCGTCCTCGAGGTAGCGGCCGGCCATCACCAGGTGCTTGGCCACCCACTCCGCGGGGCGCTCGTCGAGGCCGCCGATCTCCTTGAGAGTGCCGCGGTCCAGCTCCTTGCCGGTCACATCATGGTCGATGTCCGGGGAGCGCTCCTGGTCCACCCGGTTCGCGGCGCGCAGATCCCGGGGGTTGTGGGCCGGGCGCTGACGCTCGGCGTCCGGGCGGCGGCGGTCCTCGAACGGACGTCCGCCGCGGGCGTCACGGTCACCCTGCCGCCGGGCTCCCTGAGGGGCGTCGTCCCGGCGCCGCTCCCCCGCGCCGCCGCGGCGATCGCCGGAGGAGGCGCGCCGGTCGCCATTGCCCGCACCGTCGCGCCGGCGATCACCGAAGGAGGACCGCCGATCGCCCGCTGCATCGTCGCGGCGACGGTCGCCACCCCACGCGCGCCGCTCTCCGCCGCCGGCGTCGTCGCGACGACGGTCCCCGGAGAAGGCGCGACGCTGACCGCCCCCGGCCTCATCCCGACGGCGGTCCCCGCGTCCCGCCCCTGCCTGGGGAGAGCGAGAACGCTGACCGCCGTCGGAGGAGCGCTCCGGACGCCCACGGCCTCCGGAGGGTCGATCGCGGCGATCGTCTCGGGGGGTCTCCTCGCGGGGGGTGCCGTCTGCCATGTGGTGTCCTCTCTCCCCGCCGCCCCGTGGAAAGGGACGAATCGGGCGGTGCTCAATCCGCGCTCGTCCTCGAGGTCCGAGGCAGCGCGAGGTCTGTCGTCCAGCGTAGTGGTGCGGAAACAGAAAAAGGCCCTGCACACTCGGTGCAGGGCCTTTTCCCTCTTCAAAAGATGTCCGGCGGCGACCTACTCTCCCACAACCTCCCGGTTGCAGTACCATCGGCGCTGTGGGCCTTAGCTTCCGGGTTCGGAATGGAACCGGGCGTTTCCCCCACGCTATGACCGCCGTAACCCTAACCCCACCTACACACCCAAACAGGCGCAGCGGGAAACCATCGGGTCACACAACAGTGACACACTCTTCAATTCTCAACCCCACCCCCACAAGGAACAGGACCGGTTGCAATCAGACAACCGCACAGTGGACGCAAGCACCATCACCCCTCCCGCTTGAAGCAGCAGAAGGAACATGTGTGTAAAAATCATCGGCCTATTAGTACTGGTCAGCTCCACGAGTCTTCAGTCCTCGCTTCCACATCCAGCCTATCAACCCAGTGTTCTCGCTGGGGGCCTCACA